>CAYSNT010000101.1:0-4630 GCA_964432505.1 uncultured Erysipelothrix sp. | reverse complement strand
TGAAATAGGCACTGATAAGTTCAATATTCAGCGATACAAAGGTTTAGGTGAGATGAATCCTGAACAACTTTGGGAAACTACCATGGACCCTGAAGTGAGAACACTCATCCAAGTTGATGTGGAGAACGCAATGGAAGCAGATAACGTGTTTGAAATGTTAATGGGTGATGATGTTGAACCAAGAAGAGATTTCATTATTGAGAACGCACGATTTGTTAAGAATTTAGACATCTAGAAAGGAGTCATCATGAACGATCAAAAGATTAAGAATATCAATATCGCATCTGAAATGAAGACTTCATTTCTTGATTATGCGATGTCAGTCATTGTTGCACGAGCATTACCTGATGTAAGAGATGGTTTAAAACCAGTTCACAGAAGAATTCTATATGCTATGAATGATTTAGGTATGCATAGTGATAAAGCTTACAAAAAATCAGCTCGTATTGTTGGTGAAGTGATTGGTAAGTACCATCCACATGGTGATTCAGCTGTTTATGAAACCATGGTGCGTATGGCTCAAGACTTTTCATATCGTCACATGCTTGTGGATGGACATGGAAACTTTGGTTCTATTGATGGTGATAGTGCTGCAGCAATGCGTTATACAGAAGCAAGAATGTCAAAAATCGCAATGGAGTTGGTTAAAGACATTAATAAAGACACCATTAATTTCACTGATAACTATGATGGAGAAGAACAAGAGCCAGTTGTTTTACCTTCTTATTTTCCAAACTTGCTTGTCAATGGAGCAACAGGGATTGCAGTTGGTATGGCAACCAATATTCCGCCTCATAACCTAGGTGAAACGATTGATGCGACTATCGCATTAATTGAAAACCCAATGCTTTCAACCATTGAATTGATGGAAGTGATTCAAGGACCTGATTTTCCAACTGGTGGTATTATCATGGGTCGTTCAGGTATTCATTCTGCCTTTGAGACAGGTAGAGGATCTGTAACTGTTCGCTCAAAAGTGGATATCAATGAATTACATAATGGGAAAAAGCAAATTGTTGTGACAGAAATCCCATATCAGGTAAATAAAGCAAATTTAGTTGAAAAAATTGCAGGACTAGTAAGAGATAAACTAATTGAAGGTATCACAGATTTGCGTGATGAATCAAATCGTCACGGTATTAGAATTGTGATTGAAACACGCAAAGACATTCAAGCAGAAGTGTTATTGAATCAGTTGTATCGAATGACTGCTCTTCAAACGACTTTTGGCATTAACACATTAGCATTAGTTGATGGAAGTCCTAAGCAATTAGGGTTAAAAGAAGTTTTAAACCACTATATTACACATCAGATTGAAGTAGTAAGAAGAAGAACTCAATTTGAGTTGAATAAAGCACTGGATCGAGCTCATATTTTGGAAGGTTTACGTATTGCATTAGATAATATTGATCGAATTATTTCGATTATTCGTGGATCAATGGACGATGAGCAAGCTATTACTTCAATGATGAGTGAATTTGGATTGACAGAAATTCAATCCAAAGCGATTCTTGATATGAGACTTAAACGTCTTACTGGTTTGGAACGTGACAAGATTGAAGGCGAGTATAACGATTTAATGGTTTCAATAGCCGATTATCGAGACATATTAGCTAACGAAAACAGAGTCTTTGATATCATCAAAACTCAGTTACTAGAAATAAAACGTCGTTTTGCTGATGCAAGACGCACAGAAATCATGGATAGTCATGATGATGTACTTGATGAGGATTTAATTCCAGTTGAAGATGTTGTAATGGCATTGACTCTTAATGGGTATATTAAACGTACTACAGCTGATACTTTCCAAACTCAAAACCGAGGAGGAAAAGGTATCAAAGGTATGACTACCCATAGTGATGATATCGTTGATCAGTTCATACACATGTCAACACATGATTCACTCATGTTATTCACTAATTTCGGAAAAGTATATCGTATAAGAGGATTCCATGTTCCTTCTGCTAGTCGAATTTCTAAAGGACTTCCGGTTGTGAACTTACTCAACTTAGAAAAAGAAGAGCGAGTTAAAGCTATGGTTCCAGTTTCAAAAGAAACAAGCTATAAATATCTAGTTTTTGCGACTAAAAATGGACTTGTTAAGCGTGTAAGTCTTGATCAGTTTGACTCAATTCGCCAAAATGGTAAGATTGCAATCTCGCTTAATGATTCTGATGAATTAGTTGCAGTTAAACCGACAACAGGTGAAGATTTAATCATACTTGCAGGAAACAATGGAAAAGCAGTTAAGTTTGATGAAAACGGCTTAAGACCTACAGGTAGAACTGCAATGGGTGTTAAAGGATTTAATCCAGATGGTCAAGAACTAATTGGTTTAACAACGGATAAAGAAGGCCCATTCATCTTGTCGGTGACTGAAAAAGGTTATGGTAAGAAGAGTCCACTTGAAGATTATCGTTTGACTCAACGCGGTGGTAAAGGGGTTAAAACGGTCTCAATCACTGAAAAGAACGGTAAACTTGTCTCTGTAAGAGCAGTTTGTGGTGATGAAGATATCTTGATTGTGACCGATATAGGACAAGTCATTAGAATTAGCTTGAATGATGTAGGCACATATGGAAGAGCAGCACAAGGTGTGAAACTCATTCGTGTTGATGAAGATGCGAAAGTTTCTGCTGTCGCAATCATTGGAAAAGAGATAGAAGATGAAGAAAATGAGGTTGCATCATAATGCAACTTCATTTTTATTCACTGAAGTGTTAGAATACCCATATATTGTTTCACGTGAAACATAGGAGAATCGTATGTTAGATATCAAACAAATAAGAGAGAATACCCAAAGCATCATTGACCGTCTAAACACAAGAGGTCAAGATTTTTCCTTTTTAAACGATGTTGTTAAAGCGGATGAGAAGAGAAGAGAGTTACTTCAAGAAGTAGAAAGTCTTAAAGCTTTTAGAAATGAATCATCGAAAAAAATAGGTATGATGAAGAAAAATGGTGAAGATACTTCTAATCTCATGAGTGAAGTATCAAAAGCCAACGAAAGAATCAGTGCTATTGATAAAGAATTATCTGAAATTGAAAATTCTATTCAGAATACATTAAATGTGGTTCCAAATGTTCCACGTGAAACAGTGATCGTTGGCAAAGGTGAAGAAGACAACAAAGAAGTGAGAAAGTATGGAATTATTCCACAATTTGATTTCACTCCAAAAGCACACTGGGAGATTGGTGTTAATCTTGGAATTCTTGATTTTGAAGGTGGAGCTAAACTCACTGGATCAAGATTTACAGTATACAAAGGATTGGGAGCTAAGTTAGAGCGTTCACTTATTAACTTTATGCTTGATTTGCATGTAAGCCAGCATGGATACGAAGAAATGCTTCCACCATTCATGGTTAATGCGAACAGTATGTATGGAACAGGACAATTGCCTAAATTCGAGGAAGATTTATTTAAAGTCGAACCATTTGGCTATTATTTAATTCCAACTGCTGAAGTTCCTGTGACAAACTATCATGCGAATGAGATATTATCCAATGACGATCTACCTAAATTTTACACTGCATATACACCATGTTTTAGAGCAGAAGCTGGTGCAGCAGGGAAAGACACCCGTGGAATAATTCGTCAACACCAATTCAATAAGGTGGAATTAGTGAAATTCGTCAAACCCGAGAATTCTGTTGAAGAGTTAGAGAAACTCACAATGAATGCAGAAGAAGTACTTAGATTATTAGAACTTCCATATAGAACTATGATGTTATGTACTGCAGATCTTGGTTTCTCTAGTGCGCAAACGTATGATCTTGAAGTTTGGTTACCTTCATTTGGAGGTTATCGTGAAATTTCAAGTTGTTCAAATTTTGAAGACTTTCAAGCGCGCCGAGCCAACATTCGCTTTAAAAGAGACGATAAATCAAAACCTGAGTTTGTTCACACATTAAATGGATCAGGGTTAGCCGTAGGCCGTACAGTAGCTGCAATTCTTGAGAATTATCAAAATGAAGATGGATCAGTTACTATTCCAAAAGTATTAAGACCGTATTTTGGTGGACTAGAAAAGATTGAAAAAAAATAAGAAACATGTATAATTAGTTTTGCTACCGCAATAGCATCCATCGAACCAGGTCAGGGTCGGAAGACAGCAGCCTTAAGATGGCTCTGCTATGTGTGGTGGCTTTTTTGTTAGGAGAACAACATGAAAACAACTGAGTTCATGCAAGAAGCTCTTCTTGAAGCTAAGAAAGCTTTCAAAAACAACGAAGTTCCTGTAGGGTGTGTTATCGCCCATCAAGGAAACATTATAGCTCGTGCTCATAATAGTAAAGAGAGTGATCAACATGCATGCTCACATGCAGAAATACTTGCGATTACTCAAGCTAATATTAAACTGAATTCTTGGCGACTTGAAGACTGCACATTGGTTGTAACACTTGAACCTTGCATGATGTGTGCAGGTGCAATTCAACAAGCACGAATTCCATATGTAGTTTATGGAGCACAAGATAAGAAGTTTGGTGCATATGGAGGATGCTTTGATTCAACGCTCATAAAAGGGTTTAATCACTATCCAAAAGTGTTATCCGGTGTATTAGAAGAAGAATCAATAACCTTATTAAAATCCTTCTTTGAAACAAGAAGAAAAACAAAACAATAGTCTAG
>CAYSNT010000100.1:0-4653 GCA_964432505.1 uncultured Erysipelothrix sp. | reverse complement strand
ATTCACAGACAACGAATCAATGATTAAAATTGAACATCATTCATTTCCTAAAGAGAATGAACAAGCGGATTGGGTAGCCAAACGACTCAAAGAGTTTAAACAAAATGGACAAGATTATCGCAATAGTGCGATTCTTTACCGTTCCAACTATATTTCCAGAGAAATGGAAAAAGCATGTCGAAACCATCATATTCCCTACATGGTGTATGGAGGTCAACGCTTCTTTGATCGCATGGAAGTGAAAGACATGTTAGCGTATGCTCGATGTGTGCTTATTCAAGATGATCTTTCGTTCTTAAGAATCATCAATACCCCACGTCGTGGAATAAGCCCAAAGACAGTGGATACACTTACTTCCTTTGCGTATGAAAGAGGCTTGTCCTATTATGAAGCCGCGACATTTTATCGAGAGTTCACCCCAAAAGTGAATAAAGCGTTAGATCAATTCATTCAACTGATAGAATCATTAAAACAAATGCAATCATTGGGGATTGTCACTTTTCTTGAACAAGTCTTTTCAAACAGTGGACTCAAGGCCATGTTAGAAGAAGACAGTGAACTTGACCGTATTGAAAACGTTAAGGAACTCATGAATGATGCTAAAGAGTTCATGGAGATTTATCCTGAAGCAACATTGGATGAGTATTTGCAACTTGTGGCCTTATATACGGATAAGAGCACCATGCTCCATCAAGACCATGTGTCACTCATGTCAGTTCATGCTGCTAAGGGATTGGAATTTGATCATGTGTTCTTAATCGAATTTTGTGAAGGCGTGTTTCCTAATGAGCGCTCACTTTCAGAAGGCAAGCATGCTTTAGAGGAAGAACGTCGTTTAGCGTATGTGGCCATGACCCGTGCAAAAAAGAAACTGTTCATCACAGACAGTGCAGGTCATTCATTTGTCTTAGAGCGTCCTAAATCAGCTTCACGTTTTGTAGATGAGATTGATGAATCATGCATTGAACATGTTAATATGGTGGTTCAAAAAGCACAAAACATGAATATTAAGACAACGCATAATCATGTTCCAATTCGCTTACAAGACAACATCAATATGCCATATCATATTAAAGATGAAGTGGTTCATACTCAATTTGGTGAGGGGATTGTGACTGCAATTGAAGGGGCTATCATGACTATTGCATTTAAGTTTCCTCATGGTATTAAGAAAATGATTCCTAATCCTGCTTTAAGAGCAAAGAAGGAGATTCAATCATGAGTGTAGAACGGATTCAAACATTAAGACAGCTTCTTCATCGCTATAATCATGAATATCATGTGTTGGATCAACCAAGCATCAGTGATGCTCAGTTTGATGCATTAATGCAAGAGTTGATTGCATTAGAAAAACAACATCCAGAAGTATTTGATCCAACTTCACCTACTCAACGTGTTGGTGGTCAAGTATTGGATGGGTTTGAAAAGGTCACTCATCAAGTGATGATGTTGTCGCTTGGTAATGCCTATTCTTTGGAAGATTTAATTGCCTTTGATGCCCGTGTACGATCCATGATTGCACAACCTGTTTATGTGGTTGAAGCCAAAATTGATGGATTAGCCATGTCACTTCATTATGATGAAGGCAAGCTTACTTTAGCAGCAACGCGAGGTGATGGAGTCATAGGTGAAAATGTCACTGAAAACATAAAGACCATCTTTGATGTTCCTTTAAAGTTATCAAAAAACATCACCTTGGAAGTGCGTGGTGAAGTATACATGTCTAAACAAGCATTTACTGCTCTTAATCAACAACAAGCTGCCCTCAATCAAAAACTGTTTATGAATCCACGTAATGCGGCAGCAGGATCGATTCGTCAATTGGATCCACAATTGGTCGCAAAACGTAAATTGTCGATGTATTCGTATAATTGGATGAATGCTCAAGACTTTGGAATATCCACTCATTATGATGCGTTAATGGCATTAAAGGAGTTAGGTTTTAAAGTGAGTGATACAACAAAACGTTGTGAAACCATTCAAGAAGTATATGATGAAATCATCAAACTCGATCAACAACGTGAAATCCTACCATTTGACATCGATGGTGTTGTGGTGAAAGTCGATGCATTCAGTGATCAAGAACAGTTAGGATTTACCGCAAAAACACCACGATGGGCGATTGCCTATAAGTTTTCAGCCCAAGAAGTGGAAACCACATTGGAAGACATTTTCTTAACCGTAGGGCGTACTGGAAAGATTACTCCTAATGCTCGATTAACTCCTGTGATTGTTGCTCAAACCAATGTAGGATTTGCTCAACTTCATAACTTCGATTACATTGCGATGAAAGACATTCGTGTGAATGATAAAGTCATCATTCGCAAAGCAGGGGACATTATTCCTGAGGTCGTGCGTGTGAATCTTGAACATCGTCAAGATCAACAGCCTTATGTTTTTAATCATCGCTGTCCTGTGTGTCAAGAACCAACATTTTCAGATGAAGAGGAAGTTGATGAATACTGTGTTAATCCAAACTGTGAAGCAAGACTTGTGGAATCCATTATTCATTATGCCTCTAGAGATGCTTTAAACATAGAAGGTTTAGGGGAAAAGAAAGTGGCTCAACTTGTTGAGGCAAAGTTGTTAAAGAATGTGAAAGACATTTATGCCTTGAAACATAGAAAAGAAGCCATTATTGTATTAGATAAGTTTGCTCAAAAAAGTGTGGATGCGCTCATAGAGGCGATTGAAGTTTCTAAGCAACTCCCTCTTTCCAAACTATTGTATGCTTTAGGAATACGCCATGTGGGTGCAAAAGCAGCACAAACGTTAGCTCAACACTTTTTAAGTATGGATGCGTTAATGAATGCCTCGTATGATGAACTTGTATCGATAAAAGAGATTGGTGATGTTATGGCTAGATCATGTCTTGAAACCATGTCTCATGTGTCTTTCATTGAACTCATTGATGCTTTAAAAGTTGAAGGAGTGACCATGATTGAACCAGTTAAAGAAGTGAAGACTTCCTTCTTTAACCAGAAAACGGTGGTATTAACAGGAACACTCGAAAGTTTATCTCGGACACAAGCCAGTGAATGGTTAAGTGAACATGGTGCAAAAGTAAGTGGTTCCGTATCCAAAGCAACTGATATTGTGATTGCAGGGAGTGAAGCAGGATCTAAACTCACTAAAGCGCAATCATTAGGTGTGAGAATTATGTTTGAAGAGGAGTTCAAGGAGGTGATGAATCGTGAACAATAAGTTATGGATATTTTTGATGATGTTCGTTTTGGTTCTAGGTCGTTGTTCTCCAGCACCGACCACAACTCCTGAAGAAATTATTCGCCAAGTAGGGGAGTATGCGATTGTTGATGGGTTTGCCTCAACAGCAAATCGTGTTTATCATGGCACTTATCTTCCCGTTCATCAAGCTCTTGAAGTGGGAACACGTCTAGTGGACTTAAGTAAGCAACACTTCAGTGTTAATGAGTTTTATATGCAAGAAGGTCAAATCATTACGTTAAGTCGATTAGGAGCATTAGTAAGACGTGAATCAGGAACTAATCCAATTGGACTTAATCCTCCTTCAGGATCATTGTTTCCTTCAGGGTCTGGTGTTGATATACCTGATGCGGTAGTCGTAAGTGATGTGTTGGAAGTTAATTTTATGAAACGACGTGACAATGAATACGTGTTGGAAGCAATGTCAATTGCACTGGTTCTAAACCCTAGTCAAAGTGTTGGGTTAGGACGTGTAAGCATTACTGAAGAACGTTTATATGAGTATGGCAGTGATATGGGGCGTAAGTTAGAAAGTTATTTGAGATCATTAGCAGGGGTTGGTGATATCCCTATTTACATCACATTGTATTCTTTAGGGAGTGTTGATGCGATATTACCTGGAAACATGATAGGAGAAGGATTGTTTCTATCTCGATCAGGTCAATTCTCAAAACGCAATGAATCATGGATTCTTATTCCATCAAGCGCTTCTAATGAACTGGACTCAATCACACATAACGTTTTTCTCCAACTCAAAGGAGAACTTCAAACCTTACTGCCAGAAGCCATCGGTGTGTTTGCGAAAGCAAGAATTATTAATCAGAAAATTGATTTAATGATCATCGAGGTGAATACCAATGTAAAGACATACACAGAATTACAAGCCATTGTTCAGTTGCTATTGAATGAAACACAAGCATTTGAGACTAACAACATGGACATAAAGATTCATATCAGAAATCTTAACTCAACCTTAGTTTTATTCGAAAAGAAAGCGAATGATGATGCTTTTACCATCATCTACCTCAATTAATATGAACAAAGACATCATTCTATCATTAGCCGAAGAACTTAACTTTACCTTAAGTGAAGGAGAAGTGGAAAACATAGTAAATGAGTTTCATTCTCTTCAGGATCTTTTATCATTACTCGAAACCATTGACACTGAAGGTGTAAGTGAAATGGTCTATCCTTTTGAGTCACCATTATTAACACTTCGTGATGATGAAGTCACTCATGAACTAAGTCAATCTCAAGCATTAAGCAATGCACATAAAGTAAAAGAGGGCTATGTAAGTGTCCCTAAGGTGGTGAAATAATGAATGTAAATGAAGCCATTAATCGACTTAAAGCGATTCAAGCAACCACCAATGCATGCGTTACCATCATTGAGCATGATGTGAAGACGCACGAGGGTGTGTTAAGTGA
>CAYSNT010000099.1:0-4681 GCA_964432505.1 uncultured Erysipelothrix sp. | reverse complement strand
CGTAATCCTTGTCTTTCAAGTTTTCAATGGTCTGGGATTGATCATCAGTAATGCATCGATGCAACAAGTCATTGTGAATGGGATCCCTCGCTTAGAACTTGATTATTCTATTGGTCCATTTGCTCCATACATGTTTGGAATTATCTTTATTATGTTAGCTCTGACCATGCGAATGATGACCAAAGCCATCAAAAGGGGCAATAAATCTTCTCATCGTCTTAAACCGGTATTGTTTGGATTTGCGGTATTGTTTATTGGTATGACCTTTAACCTAATACCAGTGTTAGGTAAGTATCCAATTGACTTGTTCTTTGGATTAATCACTTCTTTGATTATGTTCTACGCTGTTTACAAGACACGTGTTGTTGAACTCAAGTTTGTGATCACTCGAGCAGTTGTCTTTACGGCACTCCTTACCTTGCTTGTCACTGCTTCAGTTGCGATTGTTAAGCAAATTACCGTGTTCTTTGGAAGTACTTTTGATGGACTAGGCATTCAGAATCAAACGTTGATTTCCACATTAATTTCTATCGTCATGTTCCTTCCTTTGTTCAGTATTGTGCAGCGTCTAGTCGAAGATTATTTCTATAAAGTCGAACAGCGTCATCATAATCTGATTAAGCAATTTACCCTTAAAGTTTCTAATAACCTTAACTTGGAGACCATCAGTGATGAACTGCTAAAAGTCATTAAAGACATCACTGATCATGATCGTGCATATTTGTTTTTAGAGAATGCGGAAACCTCACACTATGAGTTTCATGCATCGATTAAGAAGCTAGATAAAGTCACCTTCACCATGTTGAAGACACATCCGTTTGTACATTGGTTCAAACGCTATGATGATATTATTTACGATCAATTCATTGATGTACATCCTTTCTTTAAGACTATGTGGGATAATGAGCGAAATAACTTACTACTTATGCGTTTTGAAGCAGCAATACCACTTAAGTACAATGGTCAACTTATTGGCATGCTTCTTATTGGTTCTAAAGATGCAACAACCCGACTTGCTGAGTCAGTCCTTAACCAAGTTGCAACCTTATGTGCAACGGCTGCCATCACGATTTCAAATGCTAAACTTTATGAAAAGACAAAACGTGAAGCGATAGTGGATAGTTTAACCAATGTTTATAATCGTCGTTATTTCATGGATACTCTCAACGAGTTAAGCAAGAATGTACGTCAACAATCGCTCGCATTGATTATGCTCAACATTGATATGTTCTCTCTTTATAACGATCTATATGGGCATGTAGCTGGAGATAAGGCACTCATCAAACTTGCGAACACAATCAAAACAATCTGTGGATCACAAGGTCATATATGCCGATATGGTGAAGATACATTTGCGATTCTCCTTCCTTATGCTGATTCAAAAATGGCGTATGAAATGGCTGAAAAGATTCGACTTCGCATGTCAACCTTAAGTATGTCCAATGATAATCAAACACAACGCTTCATTACTGTCTCATCTGGTATTTGTGTCGCTCCAACCTTAGCTAATGATGGCAATGATTTACTTCATAAAGCAAACATGACCCTTCGCTCGGTCAAGACTAATGGTAAGAATCAGTCACTCATTTATGATGAAGAAGTGGTTGAAAAGCAGTCTCAAGGCAGTGAAGAAATGAACATGGCTACTGTCTATGCTCTTACCGCTGCTATTGATGCGAAAGATCATTTTACTTTTGGTCATTCACAGCGTGTGGCCCGTTATGCTTGTGCGATTGCAGAAGAAATGAATGCGTCTAAGGAAGAGGTTGAACTCATTCGTACCGCTTCATTGCTTCATGATATTGGAAAGATTGGTGTGCCTGAAAGCATACTCACTAAACAAACAGCTTTAAGTGATGAAGAATATGAAACCATGAAACGTCATGTGGACATGTCCATTACGATCATCAAATACCTTCCGTCATTCTCACATGTGATTCCAGCAGTTATGGGACACCATGAACGTTGGGACGGATATGGCTATCCTCGTAAGATTGCTGGTGAGAATATTCCATTTTCTGCTCGCTGTATTGCGATTGCGGATGCATTTGATGCAATTACCTCAGATCGTCACTATAAATCATTCTTAAGCACTGAACATGCACTAGAAGAGATTGAACGAAATGCAGGTACACAATTTGATCCTCAACTTGCACAAGCTTTTGTTAGAGTAGTCAAGAGTGGACGGTTAATCATTGAACCCTCAAGAAACAATACCATCAATCAAAAAACAGACTTTCTATCAATGAAAGCATAAAAAAGTGTGAGTTCACTTAATGAACTCACACTTTTTCTATCTAACCACAATATTGACAATCTTATTCTTAACCACAATCTCTTTAATAATGATTTTATCTTGTAAGGCTTCAATCACACTAGGAATCGCTTTCGCATGATTTAACACCTCACTGTCTTCTTGATCTACTTTAATTGTGAATTTTCCTTTTAGTTTACCATTGATTTGCACAACCATTTCAACTTCAGAAAGCACTAAATACTTCTCATCATGGGTTGGCCATGGCTCATACGTAATCCCTTGTTGTCCACTGACATGTTCCCAAATTTCCTCTCCTAAATGAGGAGCAAAGGCTGAAAACATTTTGATGAATCCTAAAGCATATTCTTTGTACACACTGCTTGCTTTATAACATTCATTAATAAAAATCATCATTTGAGAAATAGCTGTATTCAAATTTAGTGTTTCAATATCAGAGGACACCTTCTTAACAGTTTGATGGTACACCCGATCAAGTTCATGTGTGTTATCATCACTGAGACGTGACTCTTCCATAAACAAGCGATACACACGGTCAAGCCAACGACGAGAGCCTTCCATGTTGGAATCAGACCAAGGTAGAGCTGCTTCTAAAGGTCCCATGAACATTTCATAGACTCTTAAGGTATCTGCTCCATGTGATTTAACATAGTCATCAGGATTGAGAACATTCCCTCTTGATTTAGACATTTTTTCACCGTTTTCACCCAAGATCATTCCTTGGTGGAAAAGACGAATAAACGGTTCTTTGGTTGACACAACACCTAAATCATACAAGACCTTATGCCAGAAACGTGCATAGAGTAAATGTAAGACGGCATGCTCAGCACCACCTACATATAAATCCACTGGAAGCCAATGATCTAATAGTGCCTTGTCGCCAATCGCATGCTCATTGTGAGGATCAATGAATCTTAAGTAATACCAACATGATCCTGCCCATTGTGGCATGGTGTTTGTTTCACGTTTTCCTTTAACTCCATTTTCTTCCACAAACAACCAATCAGTGGCGTGTGACAATGGTGATTCACCATTATCACTAGGACGATATTGGCTCACATCAGGAAGTTCTAATGGAAGATCCTCTAGTGGAACTGTTTTAAGAGTGCCATCCTCTAAGAAAATGACAGGAATCGGTTCACCCCAATAACGTTGACGTGAGAATAACCAGTCTCGTAATTTGTAAGATGTCTTGGCCTCTCCACATCCTTCTTTGGATAAGTATGCAATCATTGCATCAATGCCATCTTGTTTATTCAGACCATTGATGAAACCTGAATTGATGTGGACACCATCTCCGATAAAGGCAGAAACAGTGATGTCTCCTCCTTCAAGCACCTCCACAATATTCAAATTGTACTTTTTCGCAAATTCGTAATCACGCTCATCATGAGCTGGCACGGCCATAATAGCCCCAGTTCCATAAGAAATTAAGACATAATCCGCAATCCAAATCGGCACTTTTTCTTGCGTTACTGGATTAATCGCATAGGCTCCCGTGAATACTCCACTCTTCTCTTTATTCAGTTCGGTACGATTAAGATCAGATTTCATCGAAGCTTCCTGAATGTAGGCTTCCACAGCTTCTTTTTGCTCAGGAGTGGTAATCTGTTTCACAAATGGATGTTCAGGAGCTAAGACACAATAGGTCGCTCCAAAAAGGGTATCAGGTCGAGTGGTGAAGACAGTAAAAATCAAATCATGATTAGCTACTTTAAAATCAACATTCGCACCAACTGATTTACCAATCCAATTGATTTGCATTTCTTTCGTGGAAGTAGGCCAGTCTACCATTTCTAAATCTTCAAGTAAACGTTCTGCATATCGGGTAATGCGAAGCACCCACTGACGCATTAATACACGAAAAACTGGATAATTTCCTCGCTCACTTCTTCCATTAATCACTTCTTCATTGGCTAACACTGTTCCAAGTTCTGGACACCAGTTTACAGGAAGTTCAGCAACATAAGCCAAATCCATTTCAACCAATTGAGTAAAAATCCATTGCGTCCATTTATAATAATCAGGATCGGTAGTAGAAATCTCTCTATCCCAATCATAGGAAAGACCTAATGCTTTGATCTGACGTCTAAAATTATCAATATTTTGCTTTGTAAAGGCAGCAGGATGATTACCTGTTGCCATTGCAAATTGCTCAGCAGGTAAACCAAAAGCATCCCACCCCATTGGATGAAGTACATTGTACCCTTCCATGCGTTTTTTACGAGCAACAATATCGGTTGCGGTATACCCTTCAGGATGGCCTACATGGAGCCCTGAACCTGATGGATAGGGAAACATATCCAATACGTAATATTTTGGCTTTAGAAAATCACGAGTGTCAGTTTTAAATGATTTATTTTCATCCCAGAATTTTTGCCACTTCTTTTCTACATGTTGATGATT
>CAYSNT010000098.1:0-4709 GCA_964432505.1 uncultured Erysipelothrix sp. | reverse complement strand
ACAGTGACGGCTGAGATGGAAGCTAATGAGACCATCTTAAACAGTTTAAGTAAACCAAAGAAAACTATAATCGGAATGACACCAATAATCCAACCATTGGTTTCACTGAGAAAGGAAAGTGCCAATAAGTATCCAGCTGCAGTTGATACGGCTTTACCACCTTTAAACTTAGCAAACAATGGATAACAATGACCTAAGGATGTGGCCACACCTGCAATGATCGCAACATCTTTACCAAACAGTAAGAATGCAATCCATACCGCAACCGCTGATTTGGATAAATCAAGGGCGGCAATGGATACCGCTGCTGTTTTACCTAAAACACGTCCAGCATTGGAAGCCCCTAAATTCTTAGAACCATGTTCACGGACATCTGTTTTATAGAAGAGTTTACCGATGACAAGCGCAAAGGGAATAGATCCAAAGAGATAGCCGACAAGGGCAGAGATTATAAAGTTCATTTCTTTCACCTCAAATGTATCATATCACAACCTCATTGACTTGACCATTACATTGAAGAGGTGGATTTGGTATAATGATAAGCGGAGATGATTATGACACAATACAATGAATCTAGCATACAAATACTCGAAGGATTAAGTGCTGTCCGTAAGCGTCCGGGCATGTACATCGGTAGCAGTGATCATCGTGGTCTTCATCATTTGGTCTGGGAAATCTTAGACAATGCGATTGATGAAGCACTCAATGGATATGGTCAATGCATTAAAGTGACGCTCATTGATGAGCGTACCATACGAATCGAAGATGAAGGACGTGGAATGCCTACAGGTCTTCATGCTTCAGGAGTATCTACCCTTGAAGTTATTTTCACTAAACTGCATGCGGGGGGTAAGTTCAGTTCTGTTGGGGGATATAAAACCTCAGGAGGACTACATGGTGTCGGAGCAAGTGTGGTGAATGCCTTATCCAGTTGGCTTGAAGTCACTTCCTTTCATGGTGGTCAAATGGCAACCATGAAGTTTGAAAAAGGGGGAAGTGTGGCTTCACCTTTACAACTTAATGGTAAAAGCACAAAAAAAGGATCCATTGTTACCTTCAGTGCAGATCCTATCATCTTTGGAAATCATGTGTTTAATGCTGAAACCATTTCGTCACGATTGAAAGAATCGGCGTATTTACTTGATGATGTGACTTTTATTTTCACCGATGAGAAAAACAAGAAAACAGAAACCTTTAAGTTTGATCATGGATTAAAGCAATTTGTGATTGACATTAACGAAGATATTGAAACCCTTCATGAACCGATTGCGATTTCAGGGATGGCTCATGACATTGAAGTCAATGTTTCTTTACAATACAACGTCGGCTACAATGAAAACATCATTTCTTTTGTGAACATGGTGAAGACCAAAGATGGAGGAACCCATGAAGTTGGGTTTAAGAGTGCCTTAACGAAAGTCGTTAATGACTTCGCAAGAAAAAATGGATTCTTAAAAGATAAAGATAAGAACTTTGAAGGCGTGGATATTCGTGAAGGATGTACAGCCATCATTTCGGTGAAGATTGCGGAAGACTTACTGCAATTTGAAGGACAAACCAAATCAAAACTTGGAACTGAGAAAGCAAAGTCAGCGACCGAAACCATTGTGGTTGAGCAGTTGTCTTATTTCTTTGAAGAACAACGCTCTTTAGCCACTGAATTAGTGAAACGATTTGCGAAAGCTGCAAGTGCGCGTGAAGCCGCTCGTAAAGCGCGTGAAGAAGCTAGACAAGGCAAAAATGCCAAGTCTTCATCACGAGCTTTGGCTGGAAAACTTTCTCCAGCCCAAAGCAAGGATAAAAAACGTAATGAGTTGTTTTTAGTGGAAGGAGACTCTGCAGGAGGGAGTGCGAAACAAGGACGAGATTCTAAGTTTCAAGCAATCTTACCACTAAGAGGAAAAGTCTTAAATACAGAGAAGGCTTCCATTACGGATGTCATGAAGAATGAAGAACTTTCTTCTATTATTTATGCTTTAGGAGCAGGAGTGGGAAGTGAGTTTGATGTGAATGATTGCGCCTATGATAAAGTCATCATCATGACCGATGCGGATACGGATGGAGCTCATATTCAAATCCTTTTACTAACTTTCTTCTACCGATACATGAAACCACTGATTGAAGCTAATAAAGTCTTTTTAGCCTGTCCTCCACTCTATAAGATTGCTTCAGGTAAGGAAAGTGCGTATGCCTATGATGAACAAGAACTTCAAGAGCTCAAAAGCAAGTTTAAATCTTCCACAATTCAACGGTATAAAGGGTTAGGGGAAATGAATGCGGATCAGCTATGGGAAACGACCATGGATCCAAAATCACGCAGTTTACTGCTCATTAGCATTGAAGATGCCTATGTTGCCAATAAGAAAGTCAGTTTGTTGATGGGAGACAAAGCTCACTTACGTCGTGAGTGGATCAATGATCATGTGTCCTTTTCATTGAGTGAGGAAGAGATATGAGTGAAATTAAAAACATTAAGGATATCTCTTTAGAAGAAATCATGGATGATCGTTTTTCAAGGTATGCGAAATACATTATCTTGGATCGTGCCTTACCCGATGTTCGTGATGGTTTAAAACCAGTGCAACGTCGCATCATTTATGCAATGCATGAACAAGGCAATCACTTTGATAAACCTTATCGTAAATCAGCAAAAACGGTAGGGATCGTCATTGGTAATTATCATCCTCATGGGGATAGCAGTGTGTATGATGCCATGGTGCGTTTATCGCAACCATGGAAAAACAATCATTGCTTGGTGGACATGCAAGGCAATAATGGATCGATTGATGATGATCCAGCAGCAGCCATGCGTTACACAGAAGCTCGATTATCTCAATACGCACAAATGATGATGGAAGGCATCAATGAAGATACGGTAAGTTTTGTATCCAACTTTGATGATTCCGATCACGAACCTTCCGTTTTACCAACCTTGATTCCTCATTTACTTGTGAATGGTTCCACCGGGATTGCGGCAGGATATGCCACTAACATCCCTCCTTTTAACCTGCATGAAGTGGTGGATGCGATCATTGCGACCCTTCGTGATCCAAACATGACGACTCAAGATTATTGTTCAATCATGCCTGCTCCTGATTTTCCAACGGGAGGAGATTGTCTTGAACATGAAAACATGGCTTTCGTCTATGAGAGTGGTAAAGGTAAGATTACCTTAAGAGCAAAATTTGAAACGGTAGAAAAGAAAACACTTAAGCAACTCATCATCACTGAAATTCCGTATGAAGTCATTAAAAGTAGTTTAGTTAAACGCATTGATGATTTAATGGTCAATAAGACGTTGGATGTGATGGTGGATGTCAGGGATGAATCTGATCGCAATGGTTTACGCATCGTCATTGATTGTAAACCTGATGCAGACTTAGAACTGGTGAAGAATGTGTTATTCAAACACACTGAAGCTCAAATCGTCTACAACATCAACATGGTGGCTATCATTGATCGTGCACCACGACTGTGTTCACTTAAGATGATGCTAGAAGGCATGATTGCTCACTATCAAGATGTCTTAACTCGTTTAGCACGTTATCGTGTGAATAAATTAAGTGCGCGTGTGCACATCATCACAGGACTCATTAAAGCCATCTCCATTGTGGATGAAGTGATTGCTTTGATTCGTCAATCCAAAAATAAAGAAGATGCGAAGCAAAACTTAGTCCATACCTATGATTTCTCTTTTGAACAAGCCGAAGCCATTGTTTCGTTACGTTTATATCGCTTAACCAATACAGACATTGTGGCTTTAAAAGAAGAATTTGCTGTAGCCCTTAATGAAATTGAATATTATGAAGGACTCCTTTCATCACAATCATTGCTTAATCATGAGATTATTCGACGATTGGAAGTGATTAAGAAACAATTCCCATCCCCACGCCGTACCCACTTGTCTTCACAAGAAGCCAAAGTCGTCATTGATAAGGTGAAGATGATTCAAAATGATCGAGTGGTCGTTTCCATGACACGTGATGGATATGTTAAGAAAGTGAGTTTACGCAGTGCCAATGCATCAAGTGAAGCAGGCATCAAAGCGAAGGATGTTTGGGTAGGAGAAAGTGAAACTGATTCACTGGATCATCTTTTGTTCATCTTAAGTGATGGTTACTATGGCATTATTCCTGTATATGAACTTAAAGAAAGCAAATACAAAGATTCAGGAGATCATTTTTCAGCCTATGTGAAACATGATGCTCGAGCTACGGTTGTCAAAGCCGTCTTAGTGAAAAACTTTGATGCACCTTATACGCTCATCATGGCTTCTGCCAGTGGTATCATCAAACAAACCTTCCTTAAAGAATTTTCGCTCACACGTCTTTCTAAGACATCTTTATGCATGATTTTGGATAAGAGTGATAGTGTCATCAGTGCCCATGTGTGTGATTCACCACAAGTTATTGCTTGCATCAGTGCCCAAGGTTATGTATCTAAGTATGAAAGCAAAGATGTACCTTTTGTTTCTACAAAAGCCAAAGGAGTCAAAGCCATGAACTTAGGGGCTGATGATGAACTCATTGGGATGGAAATTTGTTTCCATGATTACCTCATCTTAATGAATCACCATGATGGCTTAAAACGCATTAAACTGAGTGATTGTCGCTTTGGTAAGCGACCATTCAAAGGGGACTCTACTTTTAAAAAAGTTAAGTCTAACCCAACCACCTTAAAATGGGCTCTTAATGTGGCTTCAACATCCA
>CAYSNT010000097.1:0-4795 GCA_964432505.1 uncultured Erysipelothrix sp. | reverse complement strand
GTGTAGTACTCACGAATAGGCGATGTCCAAAGCAAAGAATGACTTGAAGAAAGAAATGGTTTGTTTATTTTCCCAATGAGAGATAAAAGAATCTTCTTTTTGTCTTTTTCATTATCATTTGGAAATTGCACTGACTTCCATAAAACATCCACTTCCTCAAAGTCAATCTCATAGTCAAACTCTGGATTGAGATCATATCCATGTTTGGTGGTAATCACAAGTGGTGTTTCTTCAAATATCGGAATATCTTTTAAAGCTTGCCTTAAGCGATGGACGGTAAACTTCAATGCACTTTCAGGATTATGACTGCCTGACCATAAAAGATCAATGATTTGATTTTTAGACAATGGTGTCATTCGATAGTAAATCAATACCTCTAATAGATATCTTACGTTCTTTGTTAGATATCCATCAACACGAAACACTTCACACCCATGTATGAACGTCAATTCTCCAAAAGTAGTGATTCCAATCTTCACTTTCTTATCCATAGAATGATCCTCGGGTCTTCATTTGTTTACATTATACAAATTTATGATATTGTATGCAAAGATTTGATACTTTGAAAGAAAAAAACTGCTTTCGCAGTTTTAGACTTTAATGAATTGGGCAACATCTAATACAAAGATGGTTGCTCCTCCAACTTGAACTTCCACAGGGAATGAAGCGTATCGTCCAATATCATAGGAAGCAGTGGAAGGTACGATTTCAGTACGACGTTTGGATTCTTGACCCACAAGTTCAATGACTCGTTCCACTAATGTATCATCACAACCAACAATGAGGGTGGTGTTACCAGCTCTTAAGAATCCTCCTGTTGTTGCTAAACGAGTTACTGAGAAATTATCTTTGGTTAATGCAGCTGAGACATTGGATGCATCATCGTTAGAAACAATGGCTAGTACTAATTTCATAAGAACACCTCCTCTATTTGTCTTTATTATACCTTATTTATAGAAGGTTTGCGACTACACATTGAATCTAAAGTGTAGAACATCCCCATCTTTAACTTCATAAGCTTTACCTTCAACACGCAGTTTACCAGCATCTTTAAGAGCAGCTTCAGTCTTATAAACAAGAATATCATCAATATGATACGCTTCAGCTCTAATGAAGCCTTTCTCAAAATCACTATGAATGATGCCCGCACATTCAGGAGCTTTCATACCAGCGGTAAAAGTCCATGCTCTAACTTCTTGAGGACCTGCTGTGAAGTACGTTTTAAGATTTAAAATATCATAAGAAGCTACAATAATTTGATCCAATCCAGATTGTTGAATACCAAGTTCTTCTAGAAACATGGCTTTTTCATCTTCTTCAAGCATTGAGATTTCTTCTTCAATGCGTGCAGAAATAGGAATAACTAATGCTTGATGGGTTTTCGCATAGTCACTGACTGCATTAAAGTGAGGATTATCTTGTGGATGAGCTATCTCATGTTCTGCTAAGTTCGCGACGTAAATCACTGGTTTATTGGTGAGTAAATGAAATCCTTTAAGAATTTGCTTCTCTTCATCATTAAACTCTAAACCATAAATACGTTTCCCTTCATTGAGGGGTTGGACACATTTTTGAAGCACCTCTAATTCTGCAATTGCGATCTTATCATTAGATTTTGCTTTACGAGTGACTTTATCAATACGATTCTGTACACTCGCAAGATCGGCAAGGGCTAGCTCAACATCAATGATTTCAATATCACGAATTGGATCGACTGAACCTTCAACGTGAATCACATCATCATTTTTAAAACAGCGAACCACATGGACGATTGCGTCCACTTCACGAATATGAGAGAGAAACTTGTTTCCTAATCCTTCTCCTGAAGCAGCACCTTTCACAAGTCCCGCAATATCGGTGAATTCAAAGGTAGTTGGGATGGTTTTCTTAGGGTTAAATAAAGCAGCTAAATCATAAAGGCGTTGATCTGGAACTTCCACCACACCTACGTTTTTATCAATGGTTGCGAATGGATAATTGGCGGCTTCAACTTGTGAGCGCGTGATGGCGTTAAAAAGAGTGGACTTACCAACGTTGGGTAGTCCTACGATTCCTGCTGTGAGTGACATAACTTCATTTCCTTACTGAGTTGTTTCTGCTTTTTGAATAATCTTTTTGAGTCGTTTTTCAAACTCAATGCGTTCTAGCATCACACTAGAACCACACCCTAGACATTTTAACTTAATATCGACTCCCATGCGAGTAATTTCCCAAAAAGATGACTTTTTGCATGGGTGATCTTTCTTGAGTTGTACAATATCATGCAATTGATAAGCCATTCTATACTCCTCTTTCTTTAAAGGCTTGAAACGTATTGAGTAGTAATGCTGCAATGGTCATGGGTCCTACCCCTTTTGGAACTGGTGAATAAGCACTTGCTTTTTCATAAGCACTTGGATGTACATCTCCACATAAGGTTCCATCATCATTGCGATGAATACCCACATCCACAATGACAACTCCCTCTTTGACATGATCAGCTGTAATCATTTGCTTGATTCCTGCCGCAACGATAAGTATATCAGCCTGTTGCGTATGTTGCATTAGGTTTTTGGTCTTACTGTGAGTGATGGTCACTGTAGCATTTGCATTCAGAAGCAGCGCTGCAATCGGTTTACCTACAATGTTAGATCGGCCAACCACTACCACATGTTTAGAGACCACATCAATACTATAGAACTCCAGTAGTCGTAAAATCCCTAATGGCGTGGCACTTACAAAACTATTTTGACCGCGATGTAAATTGCCAACATTGAGTGGATGGAAACCATCCACATCTTTATGTGGTGCAATGTGATCGATGATTGCATTGGCATCAATATGTTTAGGCAGTGGGAGTTGAACAATGATGCCATGTACATCTTTATCATGATTGAGTTTATTCAATTCGATAAAGAGTTGCTTTTGCGTGATAGTGGACTCAAATTTAACCACACTCGACATAAAGCCAACTTCATGGCAGGCCTTCTCTTTGTTTCTAACATATACCTCACTTGCTGGATCATGCCCAACGAGTACCACTACTAAATGAGGTTTTTCTCTTTCTTGAGAAAGTGCTTGTTTAAGTTGTTCTTTGATTGCTTGGGATGCTGCAACTCCATTAAGAATGAGTGTCATGGTTGTCCTCCAGAATGATGGTGAGTGGTCCATCATTAACTAAATGCACTTTCATATCAGCTTGAAATATTCCTTCGTAGACATTCAATCCTTCTTCTTTGAGAAACATATTGAATCGGTCAAACATCATTTTTGCTTCATCAGCCTTCATTGCATTGGTGAAGCTTGGTCTATTTCCTTTACGTGTATCTGCACATAATGTGAACTGAGAAATGCTTAGGATATCTTTTGATGATGTGTGGATGTCATTATTCATTTTCCCTTGTTCATCTTCGAAGATTCTTAGTTTTGATATTTTCTTAGCCATGGTTTGTAGTGTTGATTCAGTATCCAAATGACATATCCCTACAAATAGACAATAACCTACACCTATTCGAGATACTTCAAGTCCATCTACTTGCACAGAAGCCTCTAAAACTCGTTGTACTATGATTTTCATATCTTTTCCTCAGTTTTATTCTATCATGCTTTGGAGTTTGTTAAAATAAGGAGGTGGAGAACCCTATGAATGAACCTTTAGCCCATCGATTAAGACCTCAAAACATTAATGACTGTGTCGGACAAACCCACTTGTTTTCAAAACAAGGTTTATTAAGACGTTTAATCGAAGAAAACAACTTACCTTCACTCATTTTCTATGGTCCAAGTGGTGTTGGTAAAACCACCGCTGCTTTAGCCTTGGTGAGTGAGTTAATGAGACCCTATGATGTGTTTAATGCAGCTATTAATAATAAGAAGCAGTTGGATGATATCATTGATAAGGCAAAGCATGTCTCAGGTTTTGTCCTCATCATGGATGAAGTTCATCGCATGAACAAAGACAAGCAAGATCATTTACTCCCCTATTTAGAAAATGGTGTTATTACACTCATAGGATGTACCACTGCTAATCCTTTGTTTTCAATCAATCCTGCGATACGCTCACGATGTCATCTCATTCCATTTAAACCCATTGAACAAGATGATATTGTCTTAATGCTTCAAAGAGCATTAACTCATTCCAATGGTCTGAAAGATACGACTGCTGAAGAGGATGCTTTAATGACCATCGCAAAACGAACTGGATTTGATGTAAGACTTGCTTTGAATACCTTAGAACTGTGTTCCTTCATCACAACACACATTCAGGTTGAAACCGTAAACCAAGTGCTCATTGAAGCCATGCAAGTTGGATTTAAAGATGATGATGGTCATTATGATTTGCTCAGTGCTTTTCAAAAGTCCATTCGAGGATCCGATGTGGATGCATCCATTTATTATTTAGGAAGATTAATCTTGCTTAATGATTTAGAATCCATTACTCGTCGTCTTATTGTGACGGCTTATGAAGATGTGGGTTTAGCTAATCCTCCTTTGGTAGCTCGTGTTGTCTTAGCATGTGAATCTGCCTTAAAGATTGGACTACCAGAGGCAAGAATCATCTTAGCCAATGCGGTCATTGAGTGTGCAAGCAGTATAAAATCCAAATCAGCCAATCAAGCCATAGATCATGCCCTATCATTAATGAAGGATGAATCTCATCCCATCCCTCATTATCTTACTCTTACACCTGTCAATTTACCTGAATCTCAACGCTATGATTATAATCGCAGCGATTTATGGATTCATGTGGGTTATTTACCAGAAAGCATTAAGAATCAACGTTTCTATCATATTGAGAATCCTTCTCCGTTTGAGA
>CAYSNT010000096.1:0-4845 GCA_964432505.1 uncultured Erysipelothrix sp. | reverse complement strand
ACGTACTTAAAGAAAGAATCCAATGTAGCATGGAAAGATGATCAGACACTCATCTTTCAATCCAAACGAGATGAGAAAGCATCACCCTTCACCTCCATCATCTATGCTTTATCCCTTAATGGGGGAGAAGCGTATGAACTACTTAAAGTTGATCTACCCATCAGTTCACCTACATTCTTACACGATGGAAGTTGTGTAGCTTTAGCAACCTATCATCTTGATCATCCTAACTTCCATACCTACTCAAAGAAGCAAAGAGATCATGTTGAGAAAACAAACAAAGAGCATGACTTTGTTCAAATCATTAAGGAAGTTCCTTTTTATACCAATGGAGGAACCTTTATTGATCAACTTCGTCAACGCCTTGTACACATCAGTGCTGATGGTAAAACCATCACACCATTAACCTCAATGACACTTTCAGTCTCAAGTTTTGAAGTCACACACGATGAAAGTAAAGTCATCTTCATGGCAAGTCCAATCAAAGGAGTTAGACCTTTACATAGTTTCATGTATGAAGTGAGTTTAAAAGAACCTAAAGTACGTCAACTCTCTAAAGCAAAAGTTGGTTTAGGAGGATTTGAACTGTTCAATGACACCATTCTTGCCTATGTCAGTGATCGTAAGCAGTTTGGTTTAAATCAAAACATGGTGGTATGTGAACTCAAAGATGGAGAATTCAATCAAATCTATGATCCTTTCTATAATATTGGTAACTCCATCAACAGTGATGCACGTTTAGCGGGTTCTTCCAGTATGGGTGTCTTTAAAGACACTTTGGTGCTCAATGTAACGGTGGAAGATCATTCAAGGCTTATCTTCCTCGACAAAAATTATAAAGTCGTTAAAGAAGTGGATGTTCAAGGATCATGTGATGGTTTAACCATGCTTCATGATGAATTTGTCATGATTGCGATGATTAACCAAAACCTTCAAGAAATGACAACCCTGCAAGGGACCCCATTAACATCCTACAACAGTGATGTCTTCAAAGACCTCTCTGTGGTTGTTCCACAACCACTCAAAGTGCATCATCATGATCGAGTAACAGAAGGATGGGTACTCACCCCTCCTCACTTTGATTCTAAGCAAACCTATCCTGCCATTTGTGTCATTCATGGTGGACCTAAAACGGTGTATAGTTTTGTGTATACTCATGAAATGCAATTATGGGCCAATGAAGGGTATGTGGTCATGTACTGTAATCCTGTAGGTGGAGATGGACGAGGGAATAAGTTTGCGGATATTCGTGGCCAGTATGGCCATCAAGACATGGAAGACATCATGAGTTTTGTGGATGAGGTACTCCACCACTATCCAAACATTGATGAACAACGTCTTGGACTTACAGGGGGTTCCTATGGTGGATACATGACCAATTGGATTACGTCTCATACCCATCGCTTTAAAGCGGCAGTGACTCAACGCAGTATTTGTAACTGGACTTCATTCTATGGAGTGAGTGATATAGGTCATTATTTTGTGAAGGATCAGGTGGCTGCGGATTTACACCAACCTTTAGATCATGATGCTTTATGGAATAATTCACCACTTAAATATGTCACCAATGTGAAGACACCGACCTTGGTGGTGCATTCTAAACTGGATTATCGTTGTCCAATTGATCAAGGGTATCAATGGTTTGCTTCATTGAAACTCTTGGGTGTTCCTACTAAAATGGTCATGTTTCACAATGAAAACCATGACTTAACACGCAGTGGAAAACCAAAAGCACGACTAGAATCCTACAAAGAAATTTTGAATTGGTTTAATTCCTATCTTAAAGACAAGTAAAGAGATTGACTTGTTTTTATGTGAAATTCACAAGATGATTGACATTTGTTAAAAAATTCACTAATATAGATGCGAGGTGAATTATGACTTTATTGAAATCGTTAATCTTACTGCTGGTGAGTGGACTTCTCTTTGTTGGGTGTCAATCACAAGCATCAGTTGACTATACACTGCTTGTTCCTACAGGAGCACCAACAGCTTTAGTTGTGGATATGTTAGATAAAGAGAATACATCCATTACAGTAGTGAATGGGGTGGATCCCCTCATGAGTGAATTCTTAAATCCTGCTCAAACCATGGATTTTATCATTGCGCCAATCATCAATGTCAGTAAACTGCAAATGGAGAATAAAACATCCTATAAGTTAGTGGGTATCATGAGTTGGGGTAATCTGGTCATCTTAGGTCAACCCAATACGGATTTAAATGCTGCTAAAATGGCTGTGTTTGCTCCAATGGGAGTGCCTGGTGTCATCACCAAGCATTTACTTGAAAAAGAAGGATTATCACCAGAGCTATCGAATGTGCCAACCATGGCTGATGCGATGAGTTTATACTTAGGAGGACATGTGGATGCCGTCCTCATGGCCTATCCTTTAGCTCAAAATCTCATTGATCAACATGGAGCAATCATTCTGATGGATGTACAAGCCACCTATGAGAAACATTCTGGTTTAAGCAATTATCCTCAAGCAGGACTGTATGTCTCAGAGGCGTTCTATCATGAACATAAAAAAGAAGTGACTTCAATGATGAATCAACTCATTGAAACCCATGATAAAAACAGATTAACCCCAGAGCGACTCAATCAACTCAGTGATGAACACAAATCCAAACTCTTGATTGATACTATGGCACCGCTAGTTAAAAACTACACCGCTTTAGGCTTAGGACCGTGTTATTCATTGGAAAAACTAGAGGACTTAAATCAATTTCTAGCCTTATTTGATTTAGAACTCAATGCCTCCATGGTGGTCAGATAAAATGAAGCAAACCCTCTTGATTGGCTTAGGATGTCTCTTCCTTTATCAAGGGGTTTTATGGTGGACGCCTTATGCGTCGGTATTACCTTCAATTCCTTTACTAGCTCAAGATTATGCTGCTTTACTTCTGTCTTGGACATGGGTACAAGCACTGGGTGTTTCGCTCCTACACTCCTTAATCCTCCTTCTTTTTCTAGGATTATTAAGTATGGGTTTGGTGATTATCGGTTTATCCTTGCCTTGGGTTAAAGCACTTGTCAATCAGATTTCAGAATGGATGGCCTCAACCCCAACCATAGCGGTTTTACTCATTGGTTTAATTTTGTTTGGTTTATCTGGCAGCGTGAATATCATCGTTTCTTTCATCGTTTGGCCTTTGGTGTATGAGCGAATTAACTTTGCTTTAACCTCACTCACCGAGGATGAGTTGGATGTGATGAAAATCTTTGCTCCTACCTTTGTGGAAGAGTGGGTGAATGTGCGCCTAGCACGAGTTGTGGATGAATTAGGATCCATGATGAACACCATCTTTCCCACCACTTTAAAGATTCTCATTATGGTAGAAGTGCTTCATTCCCAAACCTCGGGGTATGGTCAATTGTATCAATTGGCACGACAAAATTTCCAAATAGAACGCCTACTTACCTTAACAATTCACTTAATTGTGATAATAAAAATCATGAAAACGCTAACATGTTATTTCTTTCACAAAAGTACTTGAAGGTGCTTTTCTTTTATGCTATATTTCTTGTGAATTAATTAACAAATTAGGAGAATGGTATGGGACTCTTTGATCATGAAGCACGACAGTTTAAATTTGATGTCTTAAGAGAAGTGGCATTAGCTTCTTTTCAAGGGGAAGTTTCACCTACGATGGATGATGATTTAGCCTATAAACTGATCCCTACATTGAAAGCGAATTTCCGCTGTTGTGTGTACAAAGAAAGAGAGATCATTCGTGCGCGTACTCGTATGGCTTTGGGAAGGTTGCCTAACTCACGCAAAGATGAAATCACCCATGAACGTCAGTTTGTGCATGTGATTGAATCAGCGTGTGATGGCTGTACCATCAAACGTATTCACATTACGGACAACTGTCGTAAATGCATGGCGAAATCATGTAAAGTCGCATGTAAGTTTGATGCGATTGAATTCAGTTCCAATCGTGCCCACATCATTCAAGATAAATGTAAAGAATGTGGTGCGTGTGTTAAAGCCTGTGCTTTTAATGCGGTGGTGGAAACCATTCGTCCTTGTAAAGCAAGTTGTGCTGTGAATGCGATCAGTATGGACGAGTTTGGGATTGCGAAGATTGACATGGAGAAATGCATTAACTGTGCAGCGTGTCAAAGTGCTTGTCCATTTGGAGCGATTGAAGATATTTCTCACATGAGTGATGTGATTGGACAACTTAAATCAGATCGAAAAGTCATTGCGATGGTAGCACCATCCATTCAAGGACAACTTGACAGTGCTACTTTACCTCAAATCAAAGAAGGCATTCGCCAACTTGGATTTGATATGGTTGTGGAAGTGGCAGCAGCAGCGGACATTGTGGCTTATTATGAAAAAGAAGAACTTAAGGAAAAAATAGCGTTAAATCAACCGATGACCAGTTCGTGTTGTCCTGCGTTTGTGAACATGATTAAGATGCATTATCCTGAACTTAAACCTTATGTTTCCACCATGAAATCTCCGATGATGGTCATGGGGCAACTCATGAAAGCACGCTATCCAGATGCCCTGACTGTGTTTATTGGACCTTGTGTAGCTAAGAAGCAAGAAGCTTATGAAGATGATCATGCCAGTGTTGACTATGTGTTAACCTTTGAAGAGATTGCGGCAATGCTGGTGTCTCAGCGTGTTTATTGCAGTGGAATTGAAGTGGATCAAAGTATTGAAGCTTCTAAGTATGGTCGTGAGTTTGCTCGTGTGGGTGGGGTCAGTGCTGCTTTAGTTGCTGCGATGAAAGAGGACAATCAACCTGCCTTTAGAAGCAGTGTGGGTAATGGATGTGGTGATTGTAAGAAAGCCTTGATGATGTTGAAGGTGAAACGACATGACTTTG
>CAYSNT010000095.1:0-4958 GCA_964432505.1 uncultured Erysipelothrix sp. | reverse complement strand
GTTTACTTAAACTGTTTAAGATGGTCTCATTAGCTTCCATCTCAGCCGTCACTGTAGCCACCATATTATTATTTATCCTTCAGTCCAATTTAATGATTTCAAGTTCCTTTGCGATAGTGGCAGTCATTGTCATTGCTCGCCATCATGAAAACATTGGACGAATCATGGCTGGTACAGAGCGAAAAATCAAATGGATGGGTTAACATTCATGCTTTAACAAAAGGACACCTCATGTGTCCTTTTATAATGCATTGATGAATTGCTTATGATGAATTCTCATCCATAGTTAGCACAATTTTACCAAGCTTACCACTTTGCTTGAAGTATGTTTGAGCTTCTTTGGCTTTTTCTAGTGGGAAGGTTTGATCAATGATGGGTAGAATTCTTTGCTCTGATATTGCCTTTTGCATGTCCTCATATTCTTGTGGAGTTCCTAATACAGCCCCTAGAATACTGAGATGTTTTAAATAGACTTTTCTTAAATCCAAATGGGTCTTTTGTCCTCCTGCAGAGCCTGAAATACACAATTTTCCCCCGATCTTTAACACTTCCAATGATAAAGCGAACAAAGCATCTCCAACAACATCCAATACGATATCCACTGATCCAACACTGTCTTGAATTTCTTGTTTTAAATTTGGAGAACGATAGGAGAAGACCTCACTTGCACCAAGTGCTTTTAACTCATCTGCATGTTTTAAATCCCCTACAATCGCAATGACTTTAGCCTTAAAGACGTGGGCTGCGATCTGTACATTGAATACTCCCACTCCTCCATTGGCTCCTGTTACCATCACCACATCATGAGGTTGAATGTTTGAAAGTGTGCACATGTGCCACGCGGTTAAACCACTGACAGAAAAGACACAACTTTGAATAGGATTATTGAGTGGCATTTTATAGCACAGTTTTGCAGGCCATACCACATATTGAGCATATCCACCATCATGCTCTGAACCTAAAAAAGCGACGTCTTCGACTTGATTTTCTTGTCCCTGGATGCCACTGGAGATGAATGGGAACAGTACCACATCCATACCTTGCATGGATGCATCTACATTAGCTCCAACTTTAACCACGGTTCCTGCAATGTCTGATCCTGGAATACGTGGAAAAGTCACCCCTTGTGCTTTCCAGCCAGACTCACTTCCTTCACCATAAGCTCCTTCTCTCATCCAAATTTCAGTATTATTAAGCGCACATGCTTTAACCTGAACAAGGACTTCATCAGCGTTAACTTCTGGAATCTTTCTTTCCACTAGTTCTAATTGATTGACATCTCCATATCCTTTGACTTGAACTGCTTTCATGATTCATCCTCACTTTCAAAAAAGGTTAAAACACCCTAACTCATCCCATCATTCATGATAATCATTGCCTCTTATACCTCTATTTATACCACAGACTTGCCTTAATCCAAAATAGTGAGGGTCTTATACACGATTATTACATGCATTACTAACGCATATTTCAAATCAATTGATGTCAATTAATGCTTTAATCCATAAAAAAAACTGAAGATGAGACATCAACTTCAGTTCTGATTTATTAGCTTGTAAGAATAAACCCCTTACGCAGCAATTTCTGTTTGAAGGCTTCTGCTTTTCTTTTGTGCTGATAACATCATCCCACCTGCCAATAGAAGTCCAACCACATTCATCATCATGACTACACCAAAAGCAACATCATAACTTCCCGCATTCACATCTCGAATCCATGAAGCTAATCGTGGTCCGACAAAGGCTGCAAAGCCATAAGCCGTAAAGAGTAATCCATAATTGATTCCAATGTGTTTTGAGCCGAAGTTTTCAGCACAAATGGAAGGCATTATTCCTAAGTAACCTCCAAAGCACAATGCGATTCCACCTATAGCAACAACGACAATCGGAAGTGAAGTGAACATACTTAAGGCTAGTAAACAGACTGCAGCCACAAGGTAGGTTGTCGTTAGTGTCACCATGCGTCCAAAACGATCAGAAACACTTCCCCAGAAGACTCTGCCTAATGAATTGGATAAACCAAGGAAACTGACAATGAAAGCAGCCTCTTGTGAAGATAATCCTACTTTGTGTTGCACAATTGGAGAAGCATGACCAATGATCATTAAACCACCTATGCAACCAATCGTATACAATATCCACAATAAGTAAAAACGTGGTGTTTTCATCATTTGATGAGAAGTCATGGATTGATCCACCACTGTGGATTGAGATACGTTCACATTCTTTGGAGCTTTGATGAAAAAAGACGCAACAATGATGATGAGTGAAAACACTACTCCAAAAATCGCAAAGGTCACTAACACATCAAATTCACGAATGAGCATGACTCCTACTGGTGCAAACACAATGGCACCTAAACCAAATCCCATAGCGATAAGACCACCAGCTAATCCTTTCTTATCAGGAAACCATTTGATGGTGTTGCCTACCATGCATGTGTAAATCATACCAATACCAAACCCACCTAATAGACCATATGATAAATATAAACCTGTTAAAGACGTAATTTGAGACGTTAATACTAATCCTAGACCAAACACAATTCCACCCGCCATAGTCACCATTTGAGGACCAAAACGATCTTGAATGCGACCTGCACCGATCATTGCAACAGGAACTAAAGATAAACTAAGCGTAAAGGCTAAAGATGTATCTGAGGTAGACCACCCAAACATTGAAATAAGCGGATTTTGAAAAACACTCCAAGCATAAGCTGAACCAATACACATATTGATAATCATAGAAGCGATTAAAATAGTCCAACGATGACTCTTCACAACATTCTCCTTTTTAAAGTACAGAAACAATGTACCATAAGAAAAATCACTTGAAAAGAGGTTTGTTATTTTTTTAACAAGATATTTTTATTTACATGAATATCCATTCATCTTATTCACAAAGATGATAATAAGTAGGATCTTTCTTCACAAGGTGAACTCAAAAGATACGCTTTTCAGCATATCTTCTTTTTGGTAATAGATGTTATTTTTTCGAATTTAAACCTTTACGATGAGTGATCCTGCCATGACACTGAGTATGGCTTGAACATTGGAAAATTGATTAAACAAGCCAGTAACCATGTTAATGCCTACTCCTCCTTTTGGAAAAGGAGGGTGAATCGATCCGACGTATACTAAATAAAACACAGGTGGGATTAAAGCTAGACAAAGAAGTATTAAACCAAAGTAGAACGCGAATGAGGTTCTTATTCTTACTTTTTGAGTTAAGCGTTGAATCAAGGATTGATGCTCTAAAAGAAGCCCTAACACAAAACACAGGATTATGGCTATGCCATGATACAAAATCATTCTATTCACATCCAACTGACTGGCTATCTCTCTGATTTCCCAAAGGATTGAAGTATACATATTTAAGATTATCCAACCTAAAACAAGTACTCCAATCACGATGATGTTTCTTTTCATGGTTATGATTCCCTCACACACTCATTGATGTTATACATTAACCTGCTTCAACCTTAACATACCCTTTCAATGAAGTCAAAAGCACACCTAAGTACTTAAACACAAAAAAAACAAGCTTTTCAGCTTATTTTCCTTGTTCCATTGATTTCATGATGGCACGAATTTGTGCTTCGGAAGGTTTTCTTCCCATTTGCATAAACATTGCACGAATCATTTTTTCATTGATGGGTGGATTCTCTTTGAGTTGTTTTTCAAAGGCACGACGTGTGAAATAATATCCTAAAGCACCCCCAACGAGTAATCCGACGATGAGTGAAATAAGGCTAGTGATAAAGTCCATGGTGTTCTCACTTTCTACATGTTTTTACGATGTGATAATTATAACACAATTAATCTTGTTCAACAGTATTTCTTGTCATTTTATATGCACTTTTGCGCTCGTGTTCTTTAAGATATTTCTTACGTAAACGAATCGCATCAGGGGTGATTTCTACCAGTTCATCATCATCAATGAACTCCAACGCAAACTCTAAGGTTAACGCTTTTGGCGTTGTTAAACGCATGGCTTCATCTGCTCCTGTTGAGCGTATGGAAGTTAATTTTTTGTTTTTGGTTGGATTCACCACCATGTCCATGTCTTTAGCGGTGATACCAATGATCATGCCTTCATAAATCTTGGTTTGTGCCCCAATGAAGAGGGTTCCACGATCTTGTAAGTTGAAGAGTGCATACGTCATTGCAACACCGGTGTCATTGGAAATCATGACCCCTGCTGTACGTTCAAATGCAACGTTAAGTTTAGGTTGGTAGCCTTTATACTTACGAATAAAGATTCCTTCCCCTTTAGTTTGATTAATGAAGGATTGACGATAGCCAAGTAATGCTCTTGTCGCAACCACATACACGGATGTGACATACCCTTCACGCTCACTAACATCCACCATCTCACCATAACGAGCATTCATGTCTTTTAACACCACACTTTGATACACTTCAGGCACACTTAAAATGACTTCTTCATACGGTTCACAAAGCTCTCCATCAATCATTTTCTCAATGACTTGAGCTTTGGAAACCGCCATTTCATAGCCTTCACGACGCATTTTCTCTAAAAGAATCGATAAATGAAGCTCACCTTGTCCACTGATTTTAAAAGTATCAGTGCTGTCTGTATCTTCGACCTTGAGACCAACATTGGTTTCAAGTTCTTTCTCTAGACGCTCTCTTAAATTACGAGATGTGACATATTTTCCACTCAAGCCTGCAAAGGGTGATGTGTTCACCAACATATGCATGGCTAAGGTTGGTTCAGCAATTTCAATCATTGGAAGACTTTGAGGGTGTGCTATGTCTGAAATGGTATCTCCAATACGAACATCACTGATCCCTGAAATGACCACGATGTCCCCTGCACTGGCTGAATCCACACTGACACGTTTTAATCCTTCTAACACGAAAAGTTCTTTTATGGATACCTTTTTAATGACGCCTTGTTTGGAGACATTCATTTGTGTGTAAGGTTTAATGACCC
>CAYSNT010000094.1:0-4999 GCA_964432505.1 uncultured Erysipelothrix sp. | reverse complement strand
AAACCATAGAAAGTGTGGATCGATCACTGACGATTGTTGAAGATTATCTTGAACAAATGAAAGCACCAGTGACCACCATTACTAATATTTCACGAGGAGTAGATCAAGTGGGTGCATTCTCAGAGAGTTTTGTTAAAGGTCTTATTGAGATTCTTATTTCAAACATGAGTGTTCTCAAAGATGCGATTGGTTCTTTCTTCAATAAAGGAGATCAAAATTCTAATGACCCTCAATGAACTTTTAGAAAAACTAGAACATGAATTGATTGATTTAAAAGAAAAGGTTTCATCGGTGGATTATTCTCAGCTTCAAAACGTTTATAACCAATTTAAGACATCAGCTTTATCTGTGACACAATCGCTCACTGACAAAGTAAAACAAAAATTAGAAGATGAAGAAGTAAAAACATCCATTGAAGAATCAAAACGAGTTCTCAACGATTCCTTGAGTCACTTACAAGCTAAACTATCATCTCTGAATGAGAAGTATCAACTGACTAACTCGCTAGAAGAAACTGTTTCATCAGTCCAAGTGAAATTTGATCAGTGGTTCAATGATTTTAAAACCAATCATGGGCAGCAGATTCAAAGCAGTATTGAAGCATTAACTCATGGTTTCAAAGCTTGGGTTGATGCAAAACCATTAGAAGAAGACATTCAAACACTAAAATCCAAGATTGATGAACAACTACAATCGCTCAAAGCATGGATAAGAAAGGACTAGTATGAAACGTGTTACAATTTATGACGTTGCGAATGAAGCCAATGTCTCTTTGGCTACAGTTTCTAGAGTTATTAATGGATTAGAAATCGTTCGCGAAGATACGCGTGTTAAAGTTCAAGAGGCGATTGAGAAACTTGGGTATAAACCTAATGCCGTGGCACAAGGTTTAGCGCTTCAAAAAACAACCACCATTGCTTTGGTTGTACCTGAAGCAAGTTTTAACGTGACAGGTCAAATCATCAATGGTTTACTGGATGTTGCGAAAATATACAAGTATTCCATTGTGCTTCATACCACCACAGAAGGTATTCTAGAGATTAATGAGACCATTGAGAACATCATTAAGTCTCGTGTGGACGGGGTTATTATCTATAATGACAAACTATTATATGATGAGTTATCAGAACTGAAACGATATCAATACCCAATTGTGCTAATTGGGAATAAAATGTCAGATGAAAGCATTGCCAGTGTTTTTGTTGATATTGAAAAAGCATCTTATGATGTAACTAAAGCTTATCTTGATGTCGGTAAAAATAAAGTTGCTATCATTGAGGATAGAAAAAATCCATTTGCGATTTCACAAATGGTAAAAGGTGCTCAACGTGCATTCGATGAAGCAAACAAAGAAGGATTTACCTTTGTTCAAATCCCTAGCAACTATCGCTCATCTTATGAATTTTTAAAAGGATATTTTAAGGATCACAAACATGACCTTATTCTCACTCATCGTGATTCACAAGCACTTGCAACCATTAACGCTGCAAGTGAAAACGACATCACTGTTCCTCAGGAGTGTGAGGTTATTTGCATGATTGATACTAAGTATAATGCTATGGTAAGACCACAGTTATCATCGATTGTTATTCCATCTTATGATTTAGGTGCTGTAGCGATGCGTATCATGACTAAACTCTTACACAATGAAGTGCTTAGTGAAAAAGAGATAGAACTTAGCTATGTCTTTAATCGCCGTCAATCATCATTGATTAACTTATAAACATCCATATGGATGTTTTTAAACGAAAGGACCTGTATGAATTTTATTGAAGAATTGCAATTTAGGAATCTGTTTAAAGATTGCTCTGATATTGATGGACTAAAAGAACGGTTGAATCAACCTATTACTCTTTATTGTGGATTTGATCCAACAGCGGATAGCCTTCATATTGGACATCTTCAACAGTTGTTATTATTAAAGCGTTTTGCACTTCAAGGACATCGTCCCATTGCATTATTAGGTGGAGCAACAGGAATGATTGGTGATCCAAGACCAACAACTGAACGTGCATTAGTTTCTTTAGATGTAATTGCACATAATGTTGAAGCGCTTGAAAAACAAATGAAAACCATTGTTGGAGATACATCGATTGGATTTGTTAATAACTATGATTGGTTTAAGGATGTTAGTGTACTGACCTTTTTAAGAGACTTTGGAAAACATTTTAATGTCAATTACATGATTAGCAAAGATGTGGTTGCATCTAGGCTTGAAACTGGCATTTCATTCACTGAGTTTACTTACACCATTTTACAAGCATCTGATTGGCTGCATTTGTATGATCATCATAATTGTGAGATGCAAATAGGTGGGTCAGATCAATGGGGAAATTTAACCAGTGGAATTGAACTTATTCGAAAAGTTAAAGGTTCAGATGCTAAAGTCTTTGGGTTAACCCAGCCTCTCATCACCAAAGCAGATGGTTCAAAGTTTGGAAAGAGTGAAGGTAAGAACATTTGGTTGGATCCTTCTAAGACCCATCCGTATGTTTTCTATCAATACTTCATTAATGTTAGTGATGAGGATGTAATTAATTTCATTAAGCGGTTGTCATTTAAGACAATAGATGAAATTAATGAAATAGAAGTACAACATCTTGCTGCACCGCATCTACGAACAGCTCAGAAACATTTAGCATCAGAACTCACAGAAATTGTATTTGGTAAAGAAGCATTAGAACATGCGATAAGATTGTCTGATGTTTATTTCAACCAACGATTTGAAGATTTATCTCAAGATGAGTTAGAGGCTGTATTTGAAGATGCACTAAAAGTAAAGGCGACTCAATCTATCACCCTAATTGATGCATTAGTTCAATCACAATTAGCCACATCAAATCGACTTGCAAGAGATCTTATTGCAGGAGGATCTGTAAGTGTTAATGGTATAAAAATCGACGATATACATGCACAGATTAATCAAGAAGAAGCTTATCATCAAGCCTATACCATCATTCGCAAAGGTAAGAAGAGTTATATTTTAGTTGATTTTACATAGTAAAAACCTCGCGTTGAGGATGTCATGATATGATATAATTGACGCGAGGTATTTTTATGTTTAAAAAAGTGTCTATAGTGCTTCTATTTTTACTGACTGGTTGTTTACAACAGCCCAAAGATGAAGCGTTTGAAAGAGCATTAAAAGTCTACGAAAGTCATTATTTCTCTGTTTTGGATAATGATCGTTTTTTAAATGAATCAAACTATTTCTCTCTTTATGTTGAAAAGTATGAACTTTCTAACAGTTATAGGTATGATCTTATCATTGATCAACCATTAGTCGCGATGTATGAAGTTGTTGTTGTTTTAGTAGAAAACAATCAAGACTTTGAATCATTAACCATGTTAAGCCCATCTATAGGTGTTTTTGATCCATCTGTTAATTTGGTTCCAAATCAAGTGAACAGTGAAAAAGGATTTCCAAGAGGAATACTTTTATCTGGAACATCCACATCACCTTTATTGCAACTCAAAGTTATGGTAGCTTGGAAGGATTATTATAAGTTGAATCAAATGAGAGAATACTATCTCATTGAGATTGACTTTTTAGCTGAGGATGATACTGAAGAACTGATCGATGAAACAGAAGATGGGTTAAATGGTAATGAATAAACGTTCCTTAATTTTAAGTGGATTGACCAGTTCACTTGGTATATTCATCACTAAAGCGATTGGAATACTTTATGTATCACCATTTACTCAAATTGCAGGTCAACAAAACACAGCCTTTTACAGTTATGGATATACTTTTTATGATTTCATGTTGCAATTGGCTATTGCAGGATTACCTGTAGCTGCAGCAACACTTATTTCACGTTATGTAGCTAAAAATGATTATCCTATGATGCTCATGATTAATCGGTTCATGAAACGTGTTCTCTTCTCTGTAGGTATTCTTTTTTTTGTAGCGATCTATCTAACTGCGCCATGGATTGTGCCATTTATTATTGGTTCACAGGCTTCTGCTTCATCTTATGAAATTACTTTAATTGTCATTCGATTTGTGGCTTTAGCCATGTTCATCACTCCTGTTTTATCTTCATATCGAAGTTTTATGCAAGGCATGAAAGAGATGAAAATTTATGCCTCGTCGCAAGTGTTGGAACAAGTTGTTCGAGTTGCTTTTCTGTTAGGGATCAGTGTCCTGCTTGTTAACGTGTTAAATTATGATCGGATCACCGCAGTATATGTGGCCATGCTTGCTGCATCCATTGCAGGAGGTGTAGCAATCATTGATTTATATATTAAAGAAAGACGTATTATAAAAAAACTAAACATTGCAGAATCTTCACCTATAGAGCTTAACTGGGTTAATTTTCTCAAAGAGATTTTTGCTATCTCACTTCCATTTTTAATTGTAAGTGTGCTAAGTAATCTTGAAGCCATGGTTACTTTATTTGGATTTAACAATACCATGTTAGCTCAAGGCGTAAAAGAAGTGGATGTGAATATCCTATTTACGATCATTATGTTCACCACCAAGAAACTCACGTCCATTCCTCATGTTCTTGCATTAGGATTTTCCATCGCGATTATTCCTTATATCAGTGAAGCCTTTACACTTAATAAACGTCAAGATCTTCGTAATCATATTTATGATGCGATAGAAACGGTACTCTTCATAGGTTTGCCGATGGTGTGTGGACTCTTTGTTTTTTCAGAAGAAATCTATTATATCTTCTATCTTGATTATGCTTTTATTGGGGGTGAAGTTCTTAGAACGTCCAGTATTCAAGCTATCCTTTCAGTGGTATCACCAGTTTTGGTAAATATTCTTATTGTCTTACAACTTCGTCGTAAAGTAGTGTTTTCACTCACTTTAGCTTTTTTAATTAAACTACTTATATTTGTACCACTTATTATGTTAATAGGATATCAAGGTGCGGTGGTGTCTTCCATTGTTTCTCATATCGCATTGGTTGGATACAACCTAAATACCATAAAGAAAATGTATGGATTCAATTATGGCCGTGTTCGCTCTCGCTTAGTACTTATG
>CAYSNT010000093.1:0-5001 GCA_964432505.1 uncultured Erysipelothrix sp. | reverse complement strand
TAAACATTCATGATGTGGTCATTGTCAAAGTGGGTCAACAAGTTCCAGTGGATGGTCTTGTGATTGAAGGCTCTTCCTCGCTTAATGAAGCTGTGATTACGGGTGAGTATCTACCTGTTCTTAAGCATGTTAATGATAAAGTGTATGCAGGTTCGATCAATGTGGATGCAACCATCTTGGTTCAAGTCGTTGCTGACCCATCCCAATCGGTTGTCAACAAGATTGTTGCATTTGTGAAGGAAGCTCAAGAAAAGAAAACCAAATCAGAAACATTCATTGATCGATTTGAAAGTATCTATGTTTATGTTGTGCTCATACTAAGTGGTTTATTCATGCTGGTTCCACCTTTAGTGGGGTGGTTGTCTTGGAGTGATGCATTCTATCGTGGAGTCATTGTCTTGGTTGTTGGATCTCCATGTGCTGTGGTTGCATCCATCACACCAGCTATTTTATCTTCATTATCCAATGCTGCTTCTAAAGGAATCTTGATTAAAGGAGGGGAGTCATTAGAGCGTCTCAATCAAATCAAAGTGATGATGTTTGATAAGACGGGGACCATTACTCAAGGGCTTCCACAAGTCGATTCCATCCATTATGTGTCAGACATTAATCAGGATGAAATCAACACTCTCATTCTTAGCATTGAAAAGCAATCCAGTCATCCATTGGCTAAAGCCATAGTCACTCATTTCAATGCCTTAGAAAGCATTGACATTGTTACAAAAGAAGAGGCTGGAATGGGAGTATATGCGAAATACCACGGACAAGATGTACATGTTGGACGCTACGAGGGAACTCATCCTTGGCCATATCCTCTTATTGAAGAAACCAGTGTGGTCAATGTGGTGATTAATGATCGCTGTATCGCAAAGATTTATTTAAAAGATCAGTTACGCAGTGATGTTTCAATTATCATGGATAAACTTAAAACATGTGACATCACACCGGTGTTGGTGAGTGGTGATCGTGAAAGTAGTGTCAAAAGCATGGCATCACTTGCTCATATACAACACTATCATGCACAATGTTTACCTGAAGAGAAAGTAGCCATGATTGATCGATATTCATCCACCATTGGACCAGTCATGATGGTAGGGGATGGTATCAATGATGCTCCAAGTTTGGCTTATGCAAGCATTGGAGTTGCGATGGGGAGTGCGACGGATGTCTCATTAGAAACGGCGGATGTGGTGTTAACACAAAACGCTTTAGGTGCACTCATTCAACTTAAAGTCCTTGCACGAAAAATGAGATCCATCATCAATCAAAACCTAATCTTTTCAATCCTAGTCATTGTAACATTACTCCTTAGCAATGTCTTTGGAGTTCTGCAATTACCTCAGGGTGTTGTTGCACATGAGGTTAGCACCATTCTTGTAATTTTAAACAGTCTAAGGCTTCTAAAAGTACAGTTAACATCATCTAATTAGGATGTTAACTTTTTATTTGTGAGAAATTTATCAATTTTGTTGTCATCCTTGTGAATGTTGGGTATCATAAAGGTATGATTCACTTTAAAGACCCAGTTATCTCTTTTTTAAACGTTTTTCATGAACATAATCATGAAGCTTTTGTGGTCGGTGGTTGTGTTCGAGATGCTTTAATTGGAAAGGAAAGCATCGACATAGACGTTACCACATCAGCCAGCATTGACGATATTCAACACCTTTTTGAGGCTAACATCATTTCAAAAGATGGTATTGAATACCAATCACTCACGATAGAATATCACAATCAACTCTTTCAGGTTACATCTTTTCGACATGATAGTGAATATGAACATCATCGATTTCCTAAAACCAGACGAGTTATTTCCTTTCAAGATGATGTGTGGCGACGTGATTTTACCATGAATGGATTGTATTGGAATGAGCAAAAGGGATTGATTGATTTGGTCGGTGGTATAGAAGACATTCATCACAAATTAATCAGAACGATACAAGATCCATCCCTTCGTTTTCAAGAAGATGCATTACGACTACTAAGAGCATTTCGCTTTAGTACTCAACTTGGATTTGATATTGAAGAAAACACTTATAACGCTTGTCTTCAACACAAAGAGTTAATCCTATCTCTTTCAAAAGAAAGAGTTACTCAAGAAGTCATGAAAGCCCTTAATGGTGATTATATTCAAGATAAATACACTGAATTAAGATCCTATTTATTGGATGTATTCAAATTAGAAGGGTATTATGCTCAATTTGACTTATCCTTAGTAACACATCCTTTAGTTCGATGGCTATTGATGTTTAAACCGAAAAAACATAGTATATTTGATGCGATGAATCATTTTTCATTCACCAATAAGCAAAAAGAGCTGCTTATCATGATGGATGAACATGCGTATTTAACACTTCAAGATGATAAAATTTTGATTAAAACACTCCTAAAACGCATTTCAATGGATGCTTTTGGCGCATTGTGTCAACTCCATTACGCACTTGGAAATCTTAATCAAGAACGTTTTAATGCGATAATCAATACAGTACAAGACATCCATCTTAATGAAGAAGCCTATACTTTGGCTCACTTAAAAATTAAAGGAGATGTGTGTGTTAAGAAAAAAATGTCATATACTCAGATTGCATCCTTTCTTCAATCCTGTCTTGATTTGGTGATAGTTCATCCTGAGTTAAATACACCTGACTATCTTTCAATGAAATGTGATGAATGGATCATTGAACATCAATAGAGCACCCTATGGGTGCTCTATTTTACAATGGTTTAGGTTTTGATATCAGATAGCCTTGAATAAAGTCACAACCAAGTTGTTTCAAGGTGTCTGCTTGAATTTGGGTTTCCACTCCTTCAGCAACAACACTGAGATTAAGCGTTGAAGCAATGGAAATGATTGATACAATGAGAACACGTGCAAAGTCATCACAATCAATCTTATTGATAAAATCTCGATCAATTTTGATGACATCGATAGGGAGTTTGGCGATGTATAACAATGATGAATAGCCTGAACCAAAATCATCCATGGCAATCCTAAAGCCAAGCGCTTTTAGTTTGAGGAGGATATCAAGTCTTTCATCTGCATCCAACATGTTTGCTCCCTCAGTGATTTCAATCGTCAAATTGTTTGGATTGAAGTTAACTTGGGCAATGGTGTTGGCACATGAATTGACAAAGGATTGGTGTTGAAGTTGCAGAGGTGAAACATTGATGCTAATGAAGATAGAAGGATCTTGCTCATTGAGTTGTTTTAAAGCAGTAGCAGCTTCCAATAAAACAAATCGTCCAATATCATGAATTAATCCTTTACTTTCTGCCAACTTTATCACATCAATGATTGGAGTAATGGCATATTTTGGATGATTCCATCGCAATAATGCTTCATATCCTGAGATTTTTTCTCGTTTCAAATCATAAATGGGTTGATATAATAAATAGAATTCTTCATTGTCAATCGCATGAATGAGCGCTTCTTCTAAATCTTGCTTTGCTAAGATATCAAGATAAATACTTTGAGAGTAGTACATCACATGCGTGTATGGATCAAGTTTAGCTTTATGCTTCGCTAAAGTGGCTTGTCTAATCGCAATGGATATTGGAGATGATTCATCATAGCGAGCAAATCCACAACTCACATCAAGGTGGATTTCAATTCCTGAGACATCCAGAGGTTGACGTGATAATGCAACGATAGCTTCAACACGTTGTCTAATATCCAACTCACTGTTGGCAAACATTGATAGAATCATCTCATCCCCAAAGTAGCGTGCAATCAATTCATTTTTTCTTAAATGAGGTTGAATCTTATGTGAGAGTGATTTTAACGTTTCATTACCAATATCATAACCATACAGACTGTTGATTCTTTTGAAATCATCGATGGATAAGATAAGCACATAAATATTGGATCCATAATGTGGTGTTTGTGAGACTTGAGCCATTTCATTCACAAAGCTAAAGAAATTGTTGAGTCCTGTAATTGGATCGACATACGTTAAATCTTTGATTTGAGTTAGCATTTGATTGAAGCTCTTTGCGGCTTCACCTAATTCATTTGGAATCGATTCATCTGCTTTAATATTTAAGTTACCATTTTTTGCTTCTTCGAAGGCAAGTTGTAGATTTAAAATTGGGGTCACAATCGCATTGGTTGATAAAAGCAATATAATGAATGAGATAACCAATGCAGCGACTAAGGAAGCATTGATGGTGGTAGAAACACTGTTAGCTTTCGCAAATGCTTGAACTTCATTGATGCTTAAAATGAGTTTCCATCCATTGGTGAAGGGAATGTCGGATACCACATTGATGAGGGTCTCACCATTATCCACAAACTCAAATATGCGATCCCCATCATCATCAAGAGTAGATAAATCCAGCTGTGTTAAATCCATGAAAGTATCTGAGATTGTGATGTCTTGAGCAGGATGTGCTACAACACTTCCAAACTCATCCACAATCCAAGCATAACCATCTTCTTGAAAACGAATTGAGGCAAGAAGTTCATCCATGAATCGCGTGGATACAACCCCATTGATTAATCCAATATGATTTCCATCTTCATCAGTGATAGCATGTGATACTGTGATGATGGGAAAAGGTTCAGGAATAAAAGGGCTTATGAAGGGGCGAGATAGAAAACTTGCTCGTTTCTTAACGAAGATCTCATTGAATTGTTCTTGATTCGATATGTCAATGGTTTGATTATACGTAGCCCAAGCTTCACCCTGTGCATTTGAAAATGTAAAATTCCTAAAACGACCTTGTGTAGACATGGTTAAAAGTAAGGTTTGAATGGATTCTAAATCCATGGACTTTGCCACATTTGATAAAGCAATCATTTCCACTTGATTGCGCAGTCCTTGAATTTCATTGCCTAATTCACGGGCTCTTGCGAAAGCAATTTCCTGGTATTGTTCAAGGATGATGTTAGGGAGTTCATTAAGTCGTTGCGATGAAAGAAACCCTAACATTAAAAACACAGCCGACATCACTAAAAGAAGGGTGACTGTAATTTGGGTCTTAATAGAACGCAGCTTAATC
>CAYSNT010000092.1:0-5023 GCA_964432505.1 uncultured Erysipelothrix sp. | reverse complement strand
AAAGATGCTTCCTGGAGATGGTGTAGCCACAAGACCTGCACCAAGTAAACCAAAGGTTAAGACTCCTGTTGCTCCCCCAGCAATAACGGCTAAGACAAGAAGAGGATTCATTAAGACGTATGGGAAGTAAATTTCATGAATACCACCAAAGAAGTGAATGATGATTGCTCCTGGAGCAGATTGTTTAGAAATACCTTTACCAAACATCCATACTGCTAAGAGAACACCAAGACCTGGACCTGGGTTAGTTTCAATAAGGAAGAAGATAGAACGGCCTGCTTCAGTCACTTGCTCAACACCAAGAGGACCAAAGATACCATGATTTAAAGCGTTATTTAAGAATAAGACTTTTGCTGGTTCAACTAAGATAGAAACAAAAGGAAGTAATCCTAAGTTTACAACGGCTTCAACTGCTGCACCCACCGCATCAGAACCGGCTTGAACAGCTGGACCAATCGCTAAGTAAGCAACTAAAGCTAAAACTAAACCAACAATCCCTGCAGAGAAGTTATTTACTAACATCTCAAATCCAGCAGCAATTTTACCTTCGAAAGCTTGGTCAACTTTCTTCATGATCCAACCTGCTAATGGACCCATAATCATCCCACCAATAAACATTGGAATGGATGTACCAACGATAACCCCCATCGTAGCTGTCGCACCAACAACGGCACCACGTTTACCATGAACTAGGCTACCCCCTGTATAACCAATCAAGACAGGAAGAAGGTAAACAATCATTGGACCGACTAAAGCTGATAAATTTTCATTAGGTGTCCAACCTGTTGGAATAAATAAAGCGGTAATGAAACCCCATGCGATGAAGGCTCCGATATTTGGCATCACCATTCCGGATAGGAAGCGACCAAAGCGTTGAATGTTATCTTTCATAACAAACCCCTTTCTTGTGTTTTCACACTCTTTAATTGTATTGTAAAGGACTCAACCCACAATTTCACATGAAGTAACATAAAAGTGGCACTTTACTCAGTGCCACTCATTGAAGAATGATTAAGGATTGATTCGTGTTGGTCTTCTTACTCCATAAACCACATGGGAGGTAAGACTACGGTGATGGATCAGTTCACTGACTGTAACAAACTGTACACCTTTGGATAATTGAGATTGAATGAATTCATGAACAACCCCATGTGTGTTTTTAAATACATCATGCATAAGAATGATATCTCCATCTTGACACTTCATCAGTGATTGAAGCAAGACCTCATGCGATGGTTCACTCCAATCTACAGTATCTAAATTCCATCGAATGATGGTATGTGATATCTTATCCACATCACTGTGATTCAATTCTCCATATGGTGGACGCATGATGGTTGGCTTTATTCCTAGGGTTTGTTCAATGATGTCATCCGTTGATTGTAACTCTTTGAGTACCGCTTCAGTTGACATCTCATTTAAATGAGGATGATGATACGTATGATTTCCTATTTCATGTCCTGCTTCAAACAAGGTTTTCGCAATCTGTGGATGAGCTTTGACTTCTTGTCCAATCCAAAATAAGGTTGCTTTCGTATTGGATTGAGCTAAAATATCATTCATTTTGAGTGATAGTGGCTTAGGCCCATCATCAAAGGTGATGGCCACCATCGGTAAACTTGGGTCAATGATTGAATCAGAAATGAATGTTCCTTCTTTGATTGGATCTTTAAACTGTGAAGGATGAGTCAATGTTGCATCATGAAGATAATCATAATCTATGACTGCACTGAATTGAGTTGATTGACACCATGAATATTGACACTGAGTAGTTTGAATACGAAGTCCTTTAGGAGTCAATGTAAGTGTTGTGTTCTCATCTTGAATGAAGCGCTGTAGTTTAAGCACATTCACAACAAGTGGAACATCGCGAGTGTTTAGATACAGATGTAATGCTTGAGCTAGTCTTAGTGAGTGTGTGGAATTCTTTAGTGGGGTAGTGTCATAAGATGCTAATGAATTTTGATGCATGAGTCGGGTTTCCTTTTCAATGATGGATACATGAGTCTGACGATGAATTCTTTTCTTAATAATATTAAGTTCAATCCAATCAAAACCAATACGATGTGCTTCTACACGATACTCAAAAGTATACTCTTTACTATGTGATCCATACTGAACATGAATTTCTCTGACATAATCATTGAACTGTTGATGTTGAAGTTCATTAATGGCTTGAAGTTCACTTTCATAACCTTGGTAAAGAATGATGTCTTTTCTAAGGCTTTCATTATAAAGTTTAAACGGTTGAATGATAAAGAGAAAAATCATGGTTAAATACCCCATGATTTTGATAACACTTATAACCACATCTCTCAACCGTTTCATTGCATCATTGACTCACTTTATTACGTATATACACATGTCTTGTATTGTTATTAGGATACTTCCGCTCATCAATATCAAACACATTTTTAAGTGACTTGACAAGATGCGTTAACTTCATAAAACCATAGTTACGAGAGTCAAAATCAGGATTGTTCTTAATCAAATGATTCCCAACATCTCCTAAGAAAGCCCAACCTTCTTCATCTGCCACATCATCAATCGCTTCAGATAAAGATTTAATGAGTTTTTCTTTGACTTCTCCACTGAATTTCTGTTTATTGTTGTTGGACTTCTTCAGTTCCTCTTTATCGATAACCTCAATATACACAAATTTATCACAGGCTACAATGAAGGCATTAGGAGTCTTACTTTCACCCATTCCAATCACACGTTTACCTGCTTCTCTTATACGAATAGCTAAACGAGTAAAATCAGAATCGGATGATATGATGCAAAAACCCTCAACTGTAGTTCCATAGAGGATATCCATCGCATCAATAATCATAGCTGAGTCAGTGGCATTCTTACCACTGGTATAGCCATACTGTTGAACTGGTGTAATCGCATGTTCAAGAAGCACAGGTTTCCAACCACTTAAGTTAGGTTTAGTCCAATCTCCATAAATTCGCTTAATCATTGGAGTCCCATAACGGGCTACCTCCGCTAAAATACCTTTAATATTGGCATAGGGTACGTTATCCGCATCAATCAATACAGCTAGTCTTAATTCTTTTGAAGGTTCATTCATCAATGATTGTGTCCTCTCTGTTTTATGATTAAACAGTCTTTTTTTACATTATACTTAATTTTTGTTGAATCAATCTTGCTTTATCATACAATGATGACATAGCATTTGAAAGGCGGTATTTTATTTCATTTATGATGAAATAGATCAAAAAAAGATACCATCATACAAACTTTAGATATCACTCTACAACGAGTGAGTCAACCAACAAGAAATCGTATGATAGAATAAGTTTACATGATAATAATACCATAGAAAGAGGTGTTTATGATTATTCAAAGTCAACGAGTTTGGATTCAACAACATTTCATTGCAGCTCAAATACACATTGAAAACCACCGTATCATTAAACTCTCCAAATACAATGAATATCCTGTGGATGTTGACTACGGTCATCATCGTTTACTCCCTGGCTTCATTGATCAACACATTCACGGAGCCTATGGCTTTGACACCAACGACGCTAATGAAGAGGGCTTGAAAACCATCATGAAAGGGTTGGTCTCTGAAGGAGTCACTTCTTTTTGTCCAACAACTGTTACTCAACATCCTATTGTGTTAAGCAATGCCTTGAAAAATGTAGCCCATGTCGCGTCACAATCAATCAAAGGAGCTCAGATTGTGGGCATTCACTTGGAAGGTCCTTTCATCAATGTTACCTACAAAGGGGCACAACCACAGGAATATATCATCAAGGCCAATGTAGATCTATTTCAATCCTTGTATCATGACAGTAACCGACTCATTAAACTCATTACCATGGCCACTGAATTGGATCAAGATTATAGATTGTTACAATGGTGTGTTGATCATGGCGTAACAGTATCGATTGGTCACTCTGCTTCTACCTACGATGAGACGGTATTGGCTTGTGCAAACGGAGCAAGTTGTATCACTCATACATTCAATGGAATGAGTGGCATTCATCATCGTAACTATAATCTTGCGGGAGCAACTCATCGTCTTCACGAAGTCTATGCGGAAATCATTGGTGATGGCAACCATGTAGTATGGCCTGCCATTCATTCACTGATGATGGCTAAAGGTCCTTATCATTCCATTCTGATCACAGATTCATTAAGTGTCAAAGGCAGTCCACAAGGAGAATACACTCTTGGAGGACAAAAGATTGAAGTAAGAGCAAATGGAAGTGCCTACATTCAAGGAACAAACACATTATCTGGATCAACACTCAAGATGAATGAGGGATTAAGAAATCTCATTGAATATGCACAAGTTCCAATCAATTACGTCATTAACGCCGCTACCCTTAATCCAGCTAATAACCTTAAACTAACCAATAAAGGACGTATTGCCTATGGATGTGATGCGGATTTAGTGATATTGGATGACACTTATTCAGTCATCGCTACATATGTTTTAGGTCAAATCGTATACACTCAAGGAAATTAACCATGAACATCATCATTGCTCACAACGATCATGAAGTCGCTCTTAAGGCTTATGAACTGTTTAAATCTCAATTGAATCAACAACCCAACAGTGTTTTAGGATTAGCCACAGGCTCAAGTCCTATCCTTCTGTACCAAGAACTCATTTTAGGAGTAAGAAATCAAGAATTGTCCTTTAAAGAAGTTCATACCTTTAATCTGGATGAATACGTAGGGATGGATGCTCATCATCCCCAATCTTATGCCTACTTCATGAAAAAACAACTCTTTGATCATGTGGACATTGATGTGCAGAATACCCATATTCCTTGTGGCTTAGCAGAAGATTTAGAAGTTGAATGTGAACGATACAATCAAGCTTTGAAGAATCACACCATTGATATGCAACTCTTAGGCATCGGATCCAATGGTCATATTGGATTCAATGAACCTTACACTTCCTTTGAGAGTGTTACCCATGTGGTGAAACTTAAAGAAAGCACCCGACAAGACAATGCGGTGTTCTTCTCATCCTTGGATGAAGTACCAACCCATGCGA
>CAYSNT010000091.1:1787-5040 GCA_964432505.1 uncultured Erysipelothrix sp. | reverse complement strand
CTTTATTTAAAGAGTAATGACCACAGTGTTTCTATTATCGAGCTTGCTGCAATGAATGTGGCTATTGAGGAAAAGATATTGGCCATAGCCGTGACCCACAAAACTTTTAAAGCTTTATTCTTGAATGCTTTCTTAAAGGATAATATATCATCACTCATTGAAGTGAGATCACTGACCTTAGGTTTACTAGTAAAGAGCTGTGCTAAACCAGCAAACCAGCCTGCTGCCAATAAGGGGGATAGAGAACTGATTGGTGCAGCCACAAAGGCGGTGAGAATGGCTAAAGGATGTGCAAAAACCAGTGCAGTGCCAAGTGCAGACATGGAACCATTGATGAGAATCCATGATACGATTGAATCAACTCCACTTTGTGCATTAAGAGAGAAGGTGAAGCCAATAAGCAATAGGATGGTGAGGGGAATAAACCATCCCCAGATAGATTTCTTTTTGATTGGAGCGCTAGATATGTCTTTCATTGGTAATAGAGATTCTTTAGCCTTTATCATACCTGGCGCATGAGCTGCCCCAACTACCGCTACAATATTCTTGTAGGGTGATGAAAGAATTTTGTTCATCATATAATGATCACGCTCATCAATGAGCGTTCTTTTAATGTTAGGTAGTTTCTTGCTGAGTTCTTTAAGAGCATCTTCAAGAATGTCTTGTTGTTTAAGGTGTTCAATTGAAGCTTCATCAATCTTATCACTTGTAAATAAGGATAGAAGCACATCACTGCCTAAGGAAAGTTTTTGCCATAAGGATAAAGAATGAAAGACACGTTGTATCGTAATGCTGACATCACGATCCATAGGTACTAAAGGTAAACGATGTTGAGTTGCTTCATCCACTGCAGCTTTCATCTCGGCACCTAAAGGAACATCAAGATTAGCAGCAATTTTACGCTGAAAAGTACTTAACAGTAAATGCATTAAAAGAGATCCAACCTCTTTGCGCTTAAATACACTCATTAAATCTAAAGTGGAAAAATCCTGAGGATGTTTTAAGGCATGAAGCCGTTTTGAATCCAATTCGATGAAAACCGCATCAAAAACCATTGAATTCATGGTGTCATGAACCAATTGGACACTGGCTTGTGAGACGTGTGCAGTGGGAATTAAAGTGATGATTTTATCATCGTGAGTGAAAGTTATTGTTTCTGAAATCATGGTATCAGTTTACCATAAATGAAGGGGATGTTGGATGCTTTTAAATAATTGAGGTTTCAATTAAAGTCGATATGATATAATGATACAGATTAGGAGGATGTGTCATGTTTAATCTCTCATCCATACAAAACATCATTGATGCGTTACGCGTTGTCTTTGATATTGGTTTAATGTGGATTATTGTCTATTACGCCATTAAACTGGTCCGAAATAATGCTAGGACTGTTCAAATTTTTAAAGGGGTCATTCTCATTCTTTTAATTAGAGGAATTGCCACTGGATTAGGACTAAAAACCACTGCATGGTTAGCGGGTTTATTTGTTAATTTTGGTTTCTTAGCTATCATCATTATCTTTCAACCTGAGATTAGAAATCTCTTGGAAAAATTGGGTAAGACAAGTGTTTTCACTCGCATTTCAACCCTCACTGGAAGTGAGCGTGAACGCTTAGTGGATGAACTTGTGAATGCAGCAGTTGCTTTAAGTAAAGAGAAAGTAGGAGCACTCATTACTATTGAGCAAGCTTCATCTCTACAAGATTACATTCGCACAGGTTCACCAATGAATTCAATGGTGACTTCAGATGTTTTACGCTCGTTATTCTCTACCAATACTCCACTGCATGATGGGGCTGTCATCATCCAAGGGGATCGCATCGCATGTGCTTCAGCTTACTTCCCACCTACAAACATGGACTTACCAACTCGTTTTGGGGCACGACATCGTGCAGCTTTAGGAATATCAGAAATTACGGATTCAATCACCATTGTTGTTTCAGAAGAAACAGGAAGAATATCCATTGCGGAAAATGGTGTTTTGTATGCCATGAGCAAAGAGAAACTTAAAGAATTTTTAAGTCGAGTTATAAGTGAAGAAGAAAAGGAAATTGAAATGATCAGTGTTAAAGGACTTCGAAAAGCACTGAATGAAGAAAAACCTGAAATCACGATTCAAGAGGAGTCGGTTAGTGATGACATGAATATAAGTGAACCTGTGAAAGTAAAACGCAAACGTCGTCAGTCACCAAGCCAAGAGATGGAATTAAAAGTTGAAGATTTATCTTCTACAGTAGTTGAACTTGAAAGTCATGATGATTCATCCAATTCAATGAGAGGAGGACAGCAAGATGAGCCGAAAGAATGAACGCCCTACCAACAATGAAAAAGTAGAAATCGCGAAGCAAATTGCGTCTCAATCTCGTAAAGTTGTGAAAACCTATGCTTCCATTGAAATGTCAATCATGCGTGTTGTGCGGTGGTTATCAGGATTGGTTGATCGACTACTGTTTAATCAACGTTATGCCAAAATTGTTGCTTTAGGATTAGCAGTTATTATCTACTCATCCATTAACTTAAATTCCACCATCTTTGAAGCAAGTGTTTCAGGGTCAGGAAAAACCATCAATAATGTCCCTGTGGATATTGTTGCGAACACAGAAGTGTATGAAATATCAGGACTTCCAGAATCAGTCACAGCATTGATTGTTGGGGATGTAGCCGATATCGCTTTAACAGAAACACAAGGTCAATTCAGAGTCGTTGCAGATTTAACTGGACTTGCGGAAGGAACCCATCAAATCAGCCTTATTCCTGCTAATTTTTCTCCACGACTTGCGGTTTCAGTCAATCCTAGCACCGCGATTATTACTATTGAGCGAAAAACAACACAACGTTTCTTACTTGACTATGACTTTGTGAATGTCAATAAAATGGATTTAAGGTATGTCTTAGGAACACCTGAACTTGAAGTCAGTGAAATTTTAGTTAGAGCTTCAGAGCGTACCCTAGAATCCATTGCCTTTGTGAAGGCATTCATTGATGTCAGTGGTGTGGATGCTAGTTTTGTAAAGGAAGTACCCATTGTTGCGTACAATCAGTTGGGTGAGCGTGTTGATGCACAGATTATTCCATCGGTCGTTCGTGTGAGTGTCAATGTCTCATCACCAAACAAGTCAGTACCACTGGTGATTGATCCTGTAGGCTTAATCCCGAATGGATTAGCCATCTCATCCATTGTGATGGATCATCAAGCTGTTACTTTATATGCACCAGAAAGTGTCTTATCGCGTATCAATCGCTTAACATTACC
>CAYSNT010000091.1:0-1687 GCA_964432505.1 uncultured Erysipelothrix sp. | reverse complement strand
AATGAAGATATTGGAGTCTACATTGACTTGTTTGATGCGCAATTAGGTATCGCAGATTTACCAGTCTTTGTGGAAGTGAATAATTCTCGTTTTGTTGGATACTTCGTGCTTTCTCCATCAAAACCAACCATTGAAATAAACATAGTCGAATAAGGAGCAAACATGGGACGATATTTTGGAACGGATGGATACCGTGGGGTAGCCAATGAAGGATTAAGTGCACTTCATGCATTTAAGATTGGTGAAGCATGTGGGGAATTGGCTATGAGCCATTCCAAAAAGATTGTTTTAGGTCAAGACACACGTTTGTCATCACCTCTTTTAGCCAATGCGCTTAAAGCAGGATGCATGAGTAGAGGATGTGATGTGTATGATTGTGGAGTTACTTCGACACCATGTGTTGCTTATCATGTAACGCAAGATGACTTTCATTTTGGAATAATGATTTCTGCATCTCATAATCCATACATGGATAATGGAATTAAAATCTTCAATCATCAAGGAATTAAGATTTCAGATGATTTAGAATCGTATATTGAGGATGTGTGTGATGGGGTGATTCAACTACCAGCGACTTCATCAGCACGCATTGGTTTAGACATTGATTTTAAACACGGAGTGGATACCTATGTGAGTTACCTGGTTAGCACAGTCAATCAAAAGAATGAAACTAAAAAAGTTGTTCTAGATTGTGCCAACGGTAGCACCACCACAACAGCTCAAAAAGCCTTCGAAGCTTGTGGATATGAAGTTGTGGTTATTCACAATCAACCCGATGGAGTAAACATTAACACGCATTGTGGTTCGACACATCCAGAGTCATTGCAAAAAGCAGTGATTGAACACCAAGCATTTTGTGGATTTGCATATGATGGAGATGGAGATCGTCTTATCGCAGTGGATGAACGTGGTGTTATTGTGGATGGTGATCAAATCATGTTTGCCTTAGGGAAGCATCTTAAAGCACACAATCGTCTTCATGACAACTTAATCATCGCAACCATTATGTCTAATCTAGGATTCATGAAAGCTTGTGAATCAATAGGGATTCATGTTGTGCAAACACAAGTAGGTGACAAATACGTGTTTGCAAAAATGCGAGAAACCCATGCATCTTTAGGTGGTGAACAGTCAGGTCATCTAATCCTTCCTGATTTACTTCCAAGTGGAGATGGTGTACTTGCATCTTTACAACTGATGGATTTACTGATTGAAAGTAAGCAGACTCTATCATCAGCTGTCTCATTATGCCAGCCTTTCCCGCAATTATTAAAGAACATACGTGTTAAAGATAAACACGTAACCATGAATGCGCAGTATCTTAAAGAATTTGTCTCTCAAGTTGAACAAGAGCTGCATGGAGATGGACGAGTCTTAGTTCGTGCTTCTGGAACTGAAAATCTTGTTCGTGTCATGGTTGAAGCCTCGACTCAAGAAAAATGCGAGCATTATGTTAATACCATTATTCAAAAGATAGAACATGAAGAGCGAGTTTAATCGCTCTTTTTCTTTGATAGTGGGACATACTCGACATTGAAATCACTTTCTAATTGAATAAAAAGTAATATATAAGTCGTTTGTATATGCACTTTAAGACACAATTGACATCAGGAATCTAAAAGGATATAATTTAAAAAATCGATGAAGGAAAGAAGTAACCTACTATCAAGGTATCAGTGAGTTAGGA
>CAYSNT010000090.1:3884-5043 GCA_964432505.1 uncultured Erysipelothrix sp. | reverse complement strand
CACTGGAGTTGTGTCTTAAGTTGATTAAACGACGATAATGATTGAGTAGACTGTTAGGATCTTGATCTTGTTCTTCTACGGTTGGAGTATCCCAGTTGTATTCCCACTGTGTCCAATACGCCACTTCAGAAGAAATGGAGTTGTTCCAACGCATAGGTTCACGGATTCGCTCATCTGGTTTAATGCCTCTCATCCCTAACTCTTCACCATAATAGATAAAAGGAACCCCTTCTTGAGTAAGAAGGAAAACAGAAGCTAAACGCATTTTATCCCAATCAAATCCAAGTTCATTGAAGATACGTGGTTGATCATGATTCTTTAAGAATGGAGCATCCACATAGTTAGGATTACGACTTCGTAATCCCTCCAAGTTCTTCACTTGAGTGGCCATGAAATTGGACGCTGTGCCAGAATTAAGTGCACTGATGACCATGTCTCCAAAGTCAAAGTTAAACAAAGCATCATAGGCTTGTGCATACGGTTGCATGTTGAGGTTAGTATCCCACATCTCTGCCACCACAAACGCATCAGGATTAACACTCTTTGCATGTTTTTGAAGGGTCATCCAAAACTGAAGGTTCTTCTGTAACGTTGGTGTCCCATCTGGCCATTCTCTACGATCATAGCCATGTTTCACCGCATCATAGCGAATGCCACTGACGCCAAGTTCTAACCAAAACGTAATGATGTTCTTGAATTCTTCTCTTACTAAAGGATTATCTAGGTTGAATTCTGGCATTTTATCCCAGAATCCACCATAGTAATTGATTCCAAAGGTTTGATGCCATCCTGTACGGTTAGGATACTTTTCCACAGGTAAGGTTTTCTCAATACGATAGTATTCATTGTATGGTGCTTGATCGTTTAAAGCTGCTTTAAACCAAGGATGGTCAAAAGCACTGTGATTGAACACCATATCCATAATGATCTTAATACCACGCTCATTGGCTTTCGTGACAAGTTCCTTAAAATCATCCATGGTTCCAAACTTAGGATCTACCGCGTAGTAATCCAACACATCGTATTTATGGTACGTATTGGAAGGATGAATTGGATTCAACCAAATTGCAGTTATACCTAAGTCTGTGGTGGTGGTTGGATCACCATCATTAAGATAATCCAACTTATCAATGATGCCTCTAAAATCACCATGATTATC
>CAYSNT010000090.1:0-3784 GCA_964432505.1 uncultured Erysipelothrix sp. | reverse complement strand
GACAACCTTACCGCTAAGATTCATATGAGATATGTCTTTCTTCTCTTGAGAAAAGTTAGCCATTAGTACTAAGTTCTTATCATCTACACGCTTGTAAGCAAACAATTGAGGATCAAGTGGTTCTAACATTTCAAATGAACCATACACTAAGGTTTGCGTATACTCACTGTCTTTTCTTAAGTGAATCATCGCTTTATAACGACCAAAGATGGACATCGGATCCTGTTGTTGGGAAGCCACATTGATGGTTGGATAATTACTGACTGATTTTTGGTGTGGAACCCCTTGGGTGAACCCACCATGAGGTTCACTGGTCCATTGCATCGGTGTACGAGCATTATCACGAGAAGTTCGTCTTAAATGATTCATGATTTGCTCATAAGGATGACGCTTCACTGCTTCTTCCATGAAATTCTTAACCCACACATCTCTAAAATCATTCACATCTTCATAATCCACATTGGTCATGCCAATTTCTTCACCATTGTAGATGAATGGAGTTCCAGGAAGTGCAAGTAAAATCATGCCTAGCATACTTCCTGACTCACGATGAAAATGCTCAGGATCACCATATTGAGACATCACACGAGGATGATCATGGTTTAACCAGTAATGAGGCATCCACATGTAAGGCAGTGAACCCTCAATCCAATGATTCATTCTCTTCTTTAATCCTACAACATCCACGTCTAATTTTCCTTGAGTACGACCAAAGTCATCCCATGCCCCATTGTACCAACAATGATCAAAGTTAAAGACCATATTGAATCCTTTGGTGCTGTAAGCTGCATAGTTCTTCGCATCATCCACATCTGCTCCACCACCCACTTCACCAACGGTGACGATATCATACTTGGATAATACCTCATCATGAAATTCAGCCAAGTAATCAAATAAGCGAGGACGATTGGAATACTTCTTCCAATCCGGTGCAACTCCATCTTCATTAAGTTCCATTGTGGAGTCTTCAAAAGAAAGATCTTTCGCAAGATGTGCAATCGCATCAATTCTAAAACCATCCACACCTAAATCTAACCAGAACCGGGTCATTTCATACATGGCTTTTCTCATCTCTTCATTTTCCCAGTTTAAATCTGGCATCTTATTGGAGAAGATCTTCATGTAGTATTGATTGGTGTGTTCATCAAAATTCCAACATGAACCCCCAAAGAAGGAAGCCCAGTTGTTAGGAGGAATGCGTTCACCTAACTCATTGAACTTAGGATCTTGCCAGATATAGAAATCACGTTTTGGATTGTCTTTGCTTTGACGTGACTCCACAAACCAAGGATGTTCATCCGAAGTTTGATTCATGACTAAATCCAAGATAACTCGAATGCCTTTCGCTTTTGCCTGAGTAATGAGTTCTTTCGCATCTTCAAAGGTTCCAAATAACGGATCCACTGAATAATAATCACTGACATCATAACCATTGTCATCCATAGGAGACTTATAGAAAGGGCAAATCCAAAGTAGGTTAACCCCTAAATCGTCTAAATAATCAAGTTTTTGAATGATGCCTCTTAAATCTCCTAAACCATCATTGTTTGAATCATAGAATGAGCGTGGATAGATTTGATATCCAACACTTGTTTGCCACCACTTTTTTTCCATAGTTCTCCTTTAAAAATGAGCATCTTTCGATGCTCATTATGATTATATCTTGTATTAAGTCTCTTATTGAGCTTGGTTGTCGATTGCGATCTTCTCGTTAGAGTCAGAGATAAGTTCAGCAACAGCTTCTTCAACTGTTAATGTGCCATCCCAAACGCCTTGGATGATTGCGCCAATGAATGGATAGTAAGCAGAATCCATTGCTTTAGCTCTTGGATTGTTAGGAAGTAAGAATGCAGGCTCAGGTTGGTTGAATGCTAATGCACTCATGAATTGAGCTTGTACTCCACCTTCTGTTAATGTAGGAACTAATGTAGATCCATCAACCAATGAAGGAGCGTAAGCGGAAGAATCAACCATCGCTTGGAATCCTTCTTTGCTGTAAACTAAACGCATTAATTCAGTAGCAGCAGAACGGAATTCTGTGTAAGCGTTGATGACGAAACCTTTAGTCTTAACAAATGGAGTTAATTGAACACCATTGTACGTAGGCATACGAGTGATTGAGAAGTCAGCACCGTTAACTTCAACAGCACCAGCAACGTTCATCCAAGTACCAACTAAACCGAAAGGAGCAGTTTCATCATTAAGAACTGGATCCCATCTCCATCCCATTGAAGCAGCAGGAGTAACTTCTCCAGATTCTTCAACAGAAACTTGAGCAGCTTTAGCAGCTAATAAGAATTCTAAACCAGCAGCAAATTTAGGATCATCATAACCAGGTTTGGTAGGATCGCCACCAGCAAATAATTGCCATCCACCAGCTGTTAATGAAGAATAACCAGACCAAACTTCACCGAGTGAAATTGGGAACATGATATTTACGTTTTTGTCTTTATAAACTGGACGATTGCCAATCCATGAAGTTGAGATTGCGAAGATTTCTTCGAAAGTATCAACTGCTTCAGGAAGTCCATCACCATCAGCATCAGTAGTGTCGATGCCTAATGCTTCTAACATTGATAGGTTGACTAAGAAAGCCATTCCATCATAAGTCATAGGAGCATAGTGAGTAGCAGTTGCTAAGCTGTTACCAGCATTGTAGTAAGCTTCAACTGAGTTAGCTTTGATAATGTTTGCTAATGTAGAATGAATAGGTAAGATATGAGTGTTATTACGTGGAACTTCACCGTCGATAACCATGAATACATCTGGATATTCACCTTGTTGTTCTGCTAAAGCATCAGCTGAACCTTGTGAACCGTTGTTAACGTATTCTACTTTACCAACATGTTCTGGGTAAGTAGCATTCCATAATGCGACGATTGCGTTACCGAAATCATCATTGTCTGCACCAAAACGAATTACTGCATCTTTTTCAATAGCGAAACGACCAGTAGTTTCGTCGAAACACACGGTTGTGCCATCTAAAGTGTCCACATCACATGTGTTTTCAGTAGTTCTTGGAGCACATGCTGCTAATGAGCCGGCAACCAATCCTACAGCTAGAAGACTAATAAACTTCTTCATGTAAAATTTCCCTCCTGAAATTTTCTACTTAATTTATTTCAATTAAGCATAGAAACTATATCACAAAAATTTCATTTTGTAAACGTTTACACGTTGATTTCACGGGTGAGCTTTGTATACATAAAGATGATTCGAGTAACATAGCCAATGGTAAATAACACACTAGCCAACACTGGCGAAAAGAATCCTAATATGGCCATAGGTAGTGCTGTCCAAAACATAATGAGGATCAACATGCCACTGACTTCACTAAACTTCAATTTAATCGAACCTCGTTTCGCATACAACCACCAAATGAGGGTTGAAATCACAAGCAAGTACAATGTATATTGAATTGAAACACTGGTGTAAATGAACCATAAATCAGATGGAAGTGCCAGCAAGTCTAGATTTCTCAAGTAATTGAGACCATAACTTTGTGGTGTTACTTCAAACTCATCATCATTCATATCCAACAATAATTGATTGAATGTTGTTTCCTTAAACAAATATCTGCCTGAAAGTGTTTGTTCAGGACTGCGTGTAACGGTAAGACTGTCATGATTTAAGATGATGGCTTCTCGATTAAAGGATCGTGAACTGCTTGGTAGGATATAAATCGTGTATTGATCCCCATTGATCACTTGATCCTCAAGAAGACACGATAAAATTAAAACTTGGTTTTCATTAGCTTCAAAGACACAATTTTGTGATTCAAAAG
>CAYSNT010000089.1:0-5068 GCA_964432505.1 uncultured Erysipelothrix sp. | reverse complement strand
TCATTAATCATACTTGAATTCATAGATACCATTATCATTTGCTTCTTTACTTATTTTCGCATTACTACTGACATTAACCACAGCTCTAACCCCTTTATTATTCGCATCAGCCCAAGCACTCACATAATAACCACTGGTGCTTACCAAACCTACTGGACGATAACCAGCTGAATAAGGTGATCTTGACCAATAATCATCCTCCCAAGGATACCCCATAATTTTTGCTCTGAGTCTAATGTAATCAGCCCCAACAAAGTAATCAAATGCTGTGCCTATTTCATAGGTTCCTTCATGATCTGTAGCACCTAACTCTGTATGAGAAGGCAAATAAACATAGTCTTGAGTCGAATAAGGAGCACCTGATTCATAGTCTTTATTTTCAACATTACTTAATAAAAGGATGCTTTTAAAGGATGATGAGAATGAGTGATAGAATCCTTCATTTTCATGAGGTGCAGTAGAATTCAACCATGGTCTTATTCCTGCACTGCCATTCTTTCCACTGTTGCCCCAGTGATTATGACCAGCCAATATTCCACTAGGCTGCATGGTTGCATCATAGATAAAATATCCAAGTAAGTTATCACTGATGAGTGTGATACTGTTAGGTTGATTATGATCTTTGGCAACCACAATCCATACAACTGGTTCTGTTACTTCTTTGTCTCCATAGGATGTGTATCCCCATCCATGACGAAACTCCCATGACCATGTTGGATCAACAACTTTATCTCCAATGTTAAGTTCAGAAATGGTTTTAGAATTAGAATCTGACGGGTTTGATGAACACGAAAAAAGTAAACCAAGGACACATCCTAAAACAATGATTTTGATGGTTTTCATGTTTCTCCCTCACTTTTGATTTAATTGTACACCTTAAAAGTTGAAAACCTCAAGATTGTGAAAAATCACAGTTTTCTACTGTATTATTTGATATTCTTGGAGAGCTTATTACTACGACAATTCATCTAGTAATATATAGTAATTCAGTTTCTCATAATCAGGTTGAATGTCTAAAAGATTAAAGAAAAGTTCCTTTAAAGGATGTCCCTTTAATACGTTTAATTCAAGATTATACCGATAACATATTCCTCGATAAGCTAATGCGATATCTTGATATCGATCAGCTTTACCCGCTTTACCAACATCAATAAAACCAAGCATATCATGATTAACGATGATGTTTTCAAAAGTGAAGTCACCATGACTGACTACGATGTCTTCTTCAGGTTGATGATCTTTCAACCACATATAAAGATCAAGTGGATCTTTATACCCAAACTCTCCATAAGTTTCATCATTAGCTTGTGACACATCAATGTCATCATTCAAGATGTTCTGATATGCTTCCTGTAATTTAGTTTCAAGTGAATAATCAAAGGGGCAAAGCAAGGGATCAATTGACCACCACTGTATAAGCGCTTGTGCTAGCATATGAATCACTTGCTCTGCAGAAAGATCTAGCGTTTCCAACATCTCACCACTCAGTCTTGTCATCAGTAGATACGCCTTTGACTCATCTTTCTCAAATGCTAGCACTAGCGGGGTATTGATGACATCTTTTAACCACATCAACACATCTTTTTCTCTTTCTGCTAGAAGAACATTTTCTTGAACTTTTAACACTTTATCTGAAAACATTAAAATTTCAGCATTGGACATTCCAATGTCATCAATACTGTATATTTCATCATTAATTGCTTTTTGAATGGTTTCAGGGAAATGATGCATTATGTGTCCTTTATTGATTAATGACTTCTTAAAAGTGATTCAATGAATCTGTAATCAAATCATCTTCTTGTTGTTTAAAAACTCGATACACATCTGAGGTATTAATGGTCGTGAGTAAAAATATCCTTGAATATAATCACAACGATTTAATAAGAGATACAAATACTCTTTTTCATACTCCACCTCTTCCGCAACAATCTTTAAACCAAGTTTATGAGCCATTTGAATGATTTCCCGGGCAATGATTTTTTGATCATTTTCCGCATGGTAAATCTGACGAACGAAGCTTCGATTAATCTTCAATATATTAACGTTAAGTTCACTCAAGGTAAAGAATGAAGAATATCCGGTACCAAAATCGTCAATGGAGATGACGATGCCATGGGATTGGAGTTGTTCTAGGATACCATTAACGCGTTGTAAATCCTGCATTAAGACCGATTCGGTGATTTCAATCTCACAATGATGCCCATTTAATCCAAATTCATTAAGCATAGATAATACATCTTCCACAAAATGATCATGAACCAGTTGAATTCCTGAGACGTTCACTGCTACTCTTATGGAATCATTCCCCATTGACTTCAACTGAGCAACAAAATCAAGGGATTGTTTGAAGATGATTTTACCTAACTCATAAATCAAGTGGTGCTTTTCAGCTATCTCTATGAATTCATTTGGATTAACGCTTCCTAGTGTAAAGGAATTGAAACGAGCAAGTGCTTCAACACTGGTGACTTTTTGAGTATTCGTATCAAATATAGGTTGAAACACCATAAACAATCGTTGTGGTTGATTACCCTCAATGATATCTTGAAGTTCATCTACGATGGTTAGTTCCCGTCTCATTGTTTGTGCGATGTTATCATCAAACTCAACAATACTATTATCAATTGATGGACCATAATCTAATGTGATTAATGCTTTTTGAACCGCTTGTGACAATGTTATTTTACGTGTAAGTTTAACCATGCTTAGACGAACTCGAATATTTTTCTTGATGTTTTCTATGGAGAATGCATCGTTGAACTGTTGAATGATCCTTTGATTAAACTTCATGAGATCTTCTTTTCTTTTTACTTCATCAACCAAAAAGATGAATCGATCCCCTTCCCATCGAAACAATTGATGATGCTGATCGCTTAATCTTCTCAATCGTGATGAAACCTCTTTGAGGACATCATCTCCGCCTTGATAACCATAGGCTTTGTTAATTGTTCTAAAATCTTCAATGTTGACTAACACAACTGCTTTACCTTCAATATGATGCGAAGCGAATTTTTCAAAACTATTCTGTAAATAGGAAGCATTAGGAAGTTGAGTTAGTTCATCCATGTAGGCCACAACTCCCAGTTGCTTGTTTTTATGTGTGTTAAGGATGAAGATATAAGCAATCAAAGCATAAACGATGGCCAAAACTGAAACACCAAGATTGGTGAACTCACGTAACGCAAGATTTTGATCACTCATGTAATGATGAAGATACAATGTACCTACACGCTGGTTTTGAACCATCACTGGAACATAGAGGACGTAAACAGAGGAATCAAACTTTGAAACATAACCATCCACTTGCGAGCTATTGACATAAAGCAAATCAAAAACCAATGTATCCACATCAAAATCATCTGATTCATTCACACATGTGGTGTTTGTGGAAGAAGAAGGGATATAACACGCTGCTTGAATGTTTGAATTGTTATTTAAAATATCATTAAGAGCTCGACTAGGATTGAGTGAACCGGTTACTTCTTCAATACGATCTGCTTTTAATCCAATCTGCACGATGTTTCCTTGAATTAACTTATAATAGCCATATTTATATCTTTCCTTTGTTACTACATTTTCACGAATGGGTTCAACCATGGTTCGATCACTGCTTTGAATAAAACCATAAATTGGATGACCTTGAAAGGCTTTCCAGTTCGTGAAGTTTGGATCAGTACTCATCAATAAATTACCCTGTGAATCATAAAGGTTAATTTCATCCACCCTCAAAGCTAAAGCGTAATCAATCAATGCTTCTCTATCTGTAAAGTTAGTATAGTTTCCTGTCGTCTCACTTGCAGTCAAAAGTTTATCTTCAATGAGGGACTCAAAAATAGCCTCAGCTCCAAGTGATTTCTCAATACTATAAGAATAGCCTCTACCTAAATTGATGGAGAGTTCGCGCATATACTGAATAAAATGATTTTCTATTCCTTTTAACACAGCATCTCCCACGATAAAAAACAAAACAAAAGAGACAAGGATAGGAATCACAACGGTACGATATTGAGTAACTTTAATCTTTGATTTCATGACTCCATCCTTTCAACACTATTTACAGTGTATCTATTTGTGAAATTGATGTAAAGAACAAATGATGATATTCGTAGTTCCTTGCTTGAATTTAGGTTAAAATAGTCTCAAGGAACAAATCAATTTGTTACAGAGGTAAAATATGCAAAAGACGGTCCCTTTAGATATTGATGTTCAAGCCTACATAGAAACACTTGATGAAAAGAAAAAGGCAGATGCCTATACACTGCTTGAAGTGTTCAGAGAAGAAACTCAAGAAGAAGCCACTTTATGGCGTGGCAACATGATTGGCTTTGGTACATACCAGTATCGCTATGATTCGGGTCATGAAGGATATGCCATGAAATGTGGTTTTGCGTTTAGAAAGACCAACATGACTTTATACTTGTACACGGAGTTTGATTATAATAATCCTGATTATGTGGATGAACTGTTAACTCAACTTGGCAAGTTCACTCATGGAAGAGTGTGTATCTATGTGAAGAAACTCAGTGACATCAACTTGGATGTGTTACGTCAATTGATTCAGCGCAATCAAAAGTTCATAGAAGATTCCACAACCACCATTCGGTGCTAATCATGAATAATTTCAATACCTTTCTTCAAGGACAGCCTCTCGATAATCAATCCATCATACTAGAGCTTCATACTACCATCATGAGTTGGTATCCTGAGTGTGATTTTTCTTTAAGTTATTCTATCCCAACTTATAAGCTGAATAAGAAACTGCTTATTCACTTTAATGTTTATAAACATCATATCGGTTTATATCCCGGTCCTGAAACCTTGTTCAAACATCATGAATTACTTTCAGGATATCGTTCTTCAAAAGGAGCAATACAAATCCCACGTCATCAATCATTTCCATTTGATCTTCTAAAAGTATTATGTGATTCTAATGCAAAGGACTAACGATGATCGTTAGTCCTTTAGTTTAAGATTTCCACATCCTTTGAACAACGCATTCTCAGTTCATCGAAAAATTCATCGCGATTTTTTGGTGAAATGTAGGTTGTTCCCATAATGTATCCTTTGT
>CAYSNT010000088.1:0-5102 GCA_964432505.1 uncultured Erysipelothrix sp. | reverse complement strand
GAAGAGAAAAATTTCCATCAATACTTTGATACGCCTTTTTGGTGTGGTTTTAATCATTGTTGCCATGGGGCTTTATGGTTATGATTATTATCTTTCCTATGTCAATCAACAAGACATAAGAGAAGTGGTTGAGTTGCTAGATGTACAAGAAGACATTCGTGATCGTTTAATTGCGGAAAACCCAGACTTAAACTTTGCGGAAATTGAGCAACTTTCCTTAGCAGAACTACATCAGCAGTTTGAATCCATCAACAGTGATTATGTCGGATGGATTGTGGTCAATGGAACAAAAATCAATTATCCCTTTGTGTTAGGACAAGATAACAGTTACTATCTTAATCATAACTTTCAAAGAAGGCGTTTAAAACATGGAGCCATTTTCATGGATTATCGCAACAAGAGCGATTTCTCTGATAATCATATCGTGCTTTATGGTCATGCGATGAGAGATCAATCCATGTTTGGTGCTATTGATTTGTACAAGCGTCAATCCTTCTTCAACAATCATTCCACCATTGAGATTAGACTTAAAAATGAGATTCGTACCTATCGAATTTTCTCTGCTTATCAAGTGGATGCCACCACAACACGTTTAAGTGTTCCAGCCAACAATCGAAATTTACAAAATATGTTTAATACGTTTACCTCAAGATCCATGTATCCAACCAATACAGATATTTCGAATAAGGATCATATCTTAACTTTGGTTTCATGTACGGATGATGTGGACAATGGGCGAATCATCGTTCATGCGGTGTTACAATCAGTATCAGCGTCGAATAATTAAAAACGAGGAATCATTCATTGATCACCTCGTTTTCTTTTGTCTTAATCTTATTTTAAATGCGTATACTTGATGTTTTTACCTTTAGACAGTTCAATGGGGTATTTTAGACGATTTCTTACCATCTTTCGCTCTAGTGCCTCAAGTAAATCAACATGATAAAGGGAAGCAAATCGTAAGATAAAGAAAAGACTGTCTACTACTTCATCTTCAATGGCTTCTCTTTGTTCAATCATCATTTGCTTGATTTGCTCATCACTTTGAAATCTAAACAATGCAAGGAGTTCATTGGCTTCTGTTGATAGTCCAATGGCTAATTCTTTGGGGGAATGATACTGGTCCCAGTCTCTTTCACTGCAAAACTCATCGATAATCTTCATTAATTGATCCATAACTGTTCTCCTGTAGATATTCTTTCATAGTCGCTAATGACTGTCAATTTCCTTGAATCTCTTTTATAATGAGATTGAGGTGAACTATGACAACAATTATCATTGGTGGTGTAGCGGCAGGCATGAGTGTAGCCGCAAAACTAAGAAGAGAGGCGAAAGATGAAACAATTATTGTGTTGGAGAAAACGGATGTCATCTCTTATGGTGCTTGTGGACTTCCTTATTATGTTTCACAGGAGAATCCTGATATCACCAACATGAACATTCGCTCTGTTAAGCAAATGCGTGATTCTGGTATTGATGTGAGAATCTTTCATGAAGTCACTCAACTTGATCCGTTCAATAAAACCATTCATGGTGTCAATCCTGAAGGGACATTTTCTTTGGAATATGATCGATGTGTCATCGCATCGGGAGCATCTCCAATAGTTCCAAAACTGAGCAGTAAAAACAAAGAAAGAATCTTTACCTTGAAGACGCTTGAAGATGGGGAAAATCTTAAACAAGCTTACGCAAAAGCAAGTAAAATTGGAATCATTGGTGGCGGATACATTGGATTGGAACTTGTGGAAGCCGCAGTCCATAACCGCAAAGAAGTTGTATTAATCGAAAAAGCTGATCGAGTGCTTAATACTTTTGATGAAGAATTTTCTAAGATGGCATTAGAAGAATTAAAATCCAATCATGTTAAGGTTTACACTTCTGAATCATTGGTGGACATTCAAGATATGGAAAAAGGTGTTAACATCATCACAGATCAACGGGAAATAGAGGTTGATATTGTGGTTTTAGCCTTGGGTGTAAGACCTAACACTCAGTTCTTGAAGGACACAGGCATTGCATTGGCTTCGAATGGTGCTGTCTTAGTGGATACAAAAATGAGAACCAATGTTGAAGATGTGTATTCTGCTGGAGATTGCAGTGTGGTAACCCACATGATTACCAACGAACATAAGTTTTTACCTTTAGGCACCAATGCGAATAAACAAGGCAGAAACTTAGCTGAAGTGTTAGCAGGTGAAGACAGCGATTATCATATGGCATTAGGTTCTGCAATGCTAAGACTGTGTAAAATGGAATTTGCGAAAACAGGATTAAGTGAACAAGAAGCCAAAGCTCTCAACATGGATGTGGTAACAACTTTTGTGACATCCCATGATCATCCACGCTATTATCCTAATGCGACCGATGTTCATATTAAACTTGTGGCGGATGCGAAAACAGGTGTCTTATTAGGGGCACAGTTAGCTGGTGAGAAAAATGCCGCTTTACGCTCACATGCCTACAGTGTTGCTATTTCAGCCCAAATGACAGCTAAGATGTATGCAAACTTAGATTTAGGGTATGCACCTCCATTTGCGACAACCTATGATGTTACCCAAATTGCAGCCCAAACCATCAAAGTTAAACCATAATACAATATGAATACATATTCATATTGTAATTATCACATTTAGTCTACTTTTAAGTGAGTAGGATAGTGTATAATGATAAAAACTGCTTAACAAAATCCCACAAAGGAGTGTTTCATGAATCAAAATAATGAAGTTGTCTATGTGGTTGGTCATCGTCATCCAGATAGTGATTCAATCTGTGCTTCCATTGCATATGCACATTTAAAACGTGAAAAGGGCATGAATGCCATTGCTGCGCGTTTAGGTGATATCAATCATGAGAGTGAGTATTTACTCAATCGTTTTGGATTCGCTAAACCTGTGTACTTGGATGACGCTCGTTCACAATTGTATGAGATTGAAATGGATGAACCGATTATTGTTTCAGAAGAAACCACTATTTTAGAAGCGTGGAATTTAATGACCACGAAGAAGAAGCCAACTTTGGTGGTGGCAGATGAACATTCTAAGTTGATTGGTATGGTTACCATGTCCAACATGACCGAAGTAGCCATGGGGGACACAGCCAAAAGCATTGAGTTGTTGAAAGAAACACCCATTGACTACATTTCTAAAACAATCAAAGGAAAGCTATTATATGCTCCTAAGAAAACGCGCCTTAATGGTAAAGTTTCCATTATTGCGATTGCCGCGTCTAAATTGGATAATTATGATTTAATTGATCGCCTAGTCATTGTGGGTAATGATACTCAGGCACAATTAGATGTCATTGAAAAAGATGCAGCTTGTTTAGTGGTTGTTTGGGCCCCTTCTGTTTCACCAGCAGTGCTCTCTGCCGCAAAAGAAAAAGGATGTGCTGTCATTTTATCTGGTCATGGTACCATGAATACGGCTCGTTACCTGTTCTACTCCTCACCAATAAAATACGTCATGTCAAGAAATCTAGTGACCTTCAATAAACTTGAATATGTGTCTGAAGTTGCCAAAAAAATCATCAAATCACGCCACCGTGCCTATCCTGTGGTGGATGATCGTGGTCATATCTTTGGACTGGTTTCTCGTTATCATTTATTGAATGCGAAGAACAAAAACATCATTTTAGTTGATCATAATGAGGTATCTCAAAGTGTGGAAAACATCTTGGAAGCACAAATCTTGGAAATCATTGATCATCATCGTATTGGTGATATTCAAACATCAATGCCAATTAACTTTAGAAACCAATTGGTTGGATCCACTTCAACGATTATCGCCATGATGTACAAGGAACAACGTGTTGATATTCCTTCAAACATTGCGGGATTACTGCTTGGTGCTATGATGTCAGATACCCTCAATTTTAACTCCCCAACCACAACTTCCATTGATAAGGAAATTGGACTTGAACTTGCGAAAATCGCCAACATTGACAGTGAAGTGTTCGCAAAAGAGTTGTTCTCGATTGGTAGCAGTGTGCTTAATCGCTCACCTCAAGAACTCATTGAGTATGACATAAAAGAGTATGTCATCTCCAATTATCGTTTCAGATTAGGTCAAGTCAATATTTATAATCTAGCTGAACTTGAAGCCATCCGTACCTCGTTAAAGTTAGCCATGGAAGAGTATTGTGTTGAACATAAATTGGATTTACTTCTCATGATCTTCACCTCCATTGAAAAGAATGGTTCCATCATGTTTGTGGCTGGGAAAGAAAAATGGATTGTGGAAGAAGCTTATCCTACCATTCTGCACGATGAAGACATCTTCATTGAACATGTGGTTTCACGTAAGAAGCAAATCATTCCTAGACTATCACTAGTAATTGAAAATGGTGCACGATAAACTCGTGCCCCTTTTTTATTTGTGTTAAAATAGGGATAGATATCTTGTGAGGACTTATGCAAACACTCATTCAATCCATTACTCAAAACATCATTGATTATCAGTTTGTCGTTCCACGTTTACTCGTCGCTTTGTTTTTGTCAAGCATGATTGGTGTTGAAAGGTCACGAAAAAATAGAGCTGCAGGGTTACGTACTCATGCTTTAGTGGGAGTAGCGTCAGCTTTAGTGATGGTGACATCCACCTATCTTTTTAATGAATACAATGAACTAGGAGCTTTTCCTGATCCTGCTCGTTTAGGTGCTCAAATCATTTCAGGGATTGGATTTTTAGGAGCAGGAACCATTATTCAATCACGAGGAAACGTACGAGGTTTAACCACAGCTGCTAGTCTGTGGAGTGTTGGGACAATAGGAATTGCAGCTGGGAGTGGTTTTTACTTCGGGGCGATACTCACCACAATTCTTATCTATGTGGTGTTACGTTTTGCGGTAACGCTAGAAAATGATTGGATCAATAAGAAGCAACTCACCAAAGTGCTTATTTACACCACTGCACAAGACTTTTCTGTGTTTGCAAGCATTGCCCATAAGCGAAACATTCGCATTCTTGAACAGCTTTTCATAGGATCGAATCATGTGGATAATCAAAACGAATACATGGTAATGATCAGCATTAACCATGATCAACGTCGTAACATGCAGGTACAAGAATATTTGAAGGATTTAGGTGCATTATCAACCACCACTC
>CAYSNT010000087.1:0-5109 GCA_964432505.1 uncultured Erysipelothrix sp. | reverse complement strand
AAAGACATTAATAAAGTGAGATGACTAAAAAAACATGCCATTGAAGGCATGTTTTTGAAAGGATTTATTCATAATTGAAATAAAGCTGATCGAAGGTTTTAAACACTGGAACCTTCTCATTAATTAAAGCATTCAATGTGTCTCTTCCTTCTTCAAGTAAAGAGTAGAAGACAAAGTTAGTTTGACGCTCAACCCCAAGTGAGAATTGAGGATTAACTTTGATAAGACCAACCAAATCCTCATTCACATGATGAGCAGTCAAATAAGGAAGAAGCTGCATCATTTCAGATCCCGTTAAGGTGAAAGTCGCAAATTCCTTACTGGAATCAACGTTCCAATAGCGCAAGTTACCATCAAAAGATTGAATGTAGAATTCTGCTGGGTTGTCATTAGCACTTGGTCTAACAAATTCAAACACAAGTGAATCACTGATGTTGACAGCTTGTGGATTAAGAAGAGCTAACGTATTGGTGAAAGAAGCAAACACAGGAAGTGCTTGTGAAGAGATGTTATTAAACTCATTGGTGGTTACCACTTCGCTGAGTATATATCCAACGAGTTGATCACCTTCAAGTATCTTAGATCCCAATCGAGTGTACTCTTCAATATAGGTATCAAATAAGGATTGTGTCTTACTTAAGTCAAGAGGTGTTTTAATGTTCATCACTACAGAAGTATAGTGGAGTGAAGACACTTTTGCACTTTGACTCAAATGAGGATAACGATTCATCAAATTTGGTTTAGAAACAGACAATGGTAATACAGTATCAGTCCAAGCTACAGGAATAGTATAAGAGCGAAGTGTGGTTGAACCATTGTTGTGAGTGTATTTAAACTGCACTTGGCTGGTCACCCAAGGAGAAAGTTTGAATGGAAAAGAGGAAGTAATGTTGGTGTTTTCACCAAAGTTATAAGAATTAGATGTAATCCCTAATTCATCAAAACGCTCTAAGATAGACTTATGAAATTCAATAATCCCTGCAATTTCAGCGTCATCTTCATAGGCAAGTATACCTTGAGTTGTGTTATAAATGTAGCTAGTATAAGCAGGAGAGAATAATCCTAGTTCATCATTAATGAGAAACTCAACCTTCTCGACATTATTAGGATTAGGAACATAATTGGTATATCCAAGACCATCAGTTAATGTCGCTCCAATGAATCCAGTGAGTGATATTGCTGTGAGTATCGCAAACTTAATGAAGGCTTTCGTAAAGTTTTTGAACCCACGATTGGCAATGACATCCAAGATCATGTATCCCACAAAGGTAAAGAAGACGGGGAAAATGAGTGTTCTTAAATCTAATCCACGACCATCAGTGAGTAAGGTGAACGTAGAATAGAAGAACACTTGAACGATCAGAATAAACATGGAAACAATAATTGGATAAAATTTATTGTTAGTGAAAGGTGTTTCTGCCTTTTCACTGCGACGAATCTTATAGAAGTACAAGACTAACCAAGCCATTGCAAAGGACATGAAGAACCAATACAAAGCAACTAAATCAGGATTAGGATAAACTAAGTTGGTATTAAGGTTAAGTTCAAACAAACTCCATAATGGGGCAGTGAACAATAAGAACGTGTTGTTTGTAGGAGCTCTAAACCCTAATAAAACAGTATTACCAAACACCAAGTAAGTTCCATAGGCAATCATTGGAATCAAGTGAATGATTAATCCATAGAGGAAACCATCCACAGAAGTTCCCGTATTCATCATGGAGAACATGAATGGAAGGGTAATCGCCATTGATAAGGCAAGACTATAGTAAAGATTCTCAAAGATACGGGTATTGTCTACACCAGGAACCACCATGATGTTGTAAACCCAACCGACACCATAAATAAGTAAGAAAGGAACAAGGACAACCACAATGGAAGCCACCAGTCCTGTCAAGAACAAGTCTTTACGAGTGATCGGTAAAGCGTGATACACATCCAATGATTTCTTGGAGTTAAGATAAGAGAAAATCACAAACGGAACAATCACTAATGAGACGAAGAACACAGCAAGTTGAAACCCACGACCAATGTTAAACATGGTTTGAGAATACGTGCCATTAAAGACAAACTCAGTAAACGCAAAGAGTGGATACAGGGCAATCATAGCCACTGTGGTTAAAATCATTAAACGTGTGTTTCTTTTAATTATGAAACGAAAGAAACCAACATTAATGCGAGCTCTAAATAGATTTTCCATAACCGCGAGCCTCCATTTCATAGACAAAGATTTCTTCTAAGTTGAGTGGAAGTTCCACATACAACGCAGGATCTAAGGATTCAAGTTGAGCTTTAATCACCTCAAGTGAACCTTTAATGACTAAGGTAAAGACATTACCCACTTGTTCTTGGTGAATAATATCAAGACCATTGAAACCGGCCACATCCAAGACATCTCTAAAGCCTACTTGGAATTTATGAAACTCTTCTTTGATAGTATCCACTTGACCACTCATCACGACTTTCTTGTTGTCAATGAGGGCAATTTGATCACAAATGTCTTCCAATTCACGTAAGTTATGAGAAGAGATGACCACAGTCATTTCACGATTGGACATTTCCTGGGCAATAAAACGCTTTAAAGTTAAACGCATCACAGGGTCTAGTCCATCAAAGCTTTCATCAAGAAGCAAGACATCAGGATTAACAGACAATGCTAGGATAAGTCCGACTTGACGTTTCATCCCTTTAGAAAAATCATTGATTTTCTTTTTGGTTGGAACAGGGAAGTTGTTCAATAGACGTTGATACATTGTTTCATTAAAGGAAGGATAGAATAACTTATAGAATTCTTTCATTTCTTCAATGGTAGCTTGATGAAGATAAAATGGATCATCAGATAAGAATAGAATACGTAGTTTTGCAAGTGGATTATCATACACTGGTTGATCATCTAAAGTGACCACACCTGATTCAGGTGTAATAACCCCAGAAATCAGCCTCAAGATGGTTGATTTACCGGCACCATTAGGTCCAACAAGGCCAAAGACACTGCCTTTACGGACAAACCAATCCACTTGATCCAAAACGAGTGAGTTATCAAATGATTTAGTGACTGCTTTGAGTTGGATCATAGTCCCATTCCCCTTTCTCACACCAAGCGGTAACCGCATTGATGATAATATTAGGATCTAAACCATATTCAATGGATTCTTGAATCAAGGTCTTTAGTTCCTTAAACTTCTCTTTCATATACAACTGCATACTGATGGCAGGATTAGATACAAAGGATCCTTTCCCTGTGACGGAAACAATCATGCCCACTCGTTCACACTCTGCATAGGCTTTCTGAACGGTATTTGGATTCACTCCAAGTTCCATGGCAAGTGTTCTTACGGCAGGTAGTTGATCGTTTTCTTTGAGCACTCCCCCTACGATTAACTTCATCATTTGCGTTTGAAGTTGTTCATAGATGGGAAGTTTGCTGCGATAGTCGAGCACAAACATAGCAACACCCTCCTTAATGTATTATTTACAATAATACAATACACCCATTTAAGACAGTTGTCAAGCAAGAGTCAAAGAATGATAGAAACAAGAAAAATGTGCTACAATACTAGCGAAAACGGAGAAAACTTTATGTATGATGTGATCGTGATCGGAGCAGGGCATGCCGGTGTAGAAGCGGCTTTGGCCAGTGCTCGTCAACATATGAAAACAGCCATGTGCACCATTTCAATTGATAAAATTGCCATGATGCCATGCAATCCTTCCATTGGAGGACCAGCAAAAGGTATTGTGGTGGCTGAAATTGATGCTTTAGGGGGACAAATGGGCATCACTGCGGATAAAACCGCATTACAATTTAAAATGCTGAATACCAATAAAGGACCAGGTGTCTGGTCTTTAAGAGTACAATCAGATAAACTTGAATATTCAAAAATGATGAAAGAAGTGTGTTTAGCTCAAGAGAATTTGGATGTCATTGAATCCATGGTGGATTCCATCATTGTGGAAGACAATGTGGTTAAAGGAGTGGTTCTTTCCAATCAAGAAAGACTGCTTTCTAAAGCAGTGGTGATTACCACAGGGACTTACATGCGAGCTAAAATCATGATTTCGGATGAAGTGAGAGTCAGTGGTCCTGATAATCTACCGACGTCCAATGCCATATCAGATCAACTGAAAGAATTAGGATTCAGACTCTTTAGACTTAAAACAGGCACTCCGCCTCGAGTTCTAACTTCTTCCATTGACTTTTCAAAGACAACCCTTCAACCTGGAGATGAAAGACGTTACTTTTTTTCACCAACCACGAAAGAAGAAGATACCATAAAAGAACAATGGCCTTGCTATTTGACGTATACTTCAGCGAGCACCCATGATCTTATTCATCTTAATCTCAATAAATCATCCATGTATTCTGGTGTAGTCGAAGGTGTAGGTCCTCGATACTGCCCATCCATTGAAGATAAAGTGGTCCGATTCTTTGATAAAGAGCGTCATCAAATCTTCTTAGAACCACAATCGGTTCACCTTAATACCACGTATGTGCAAGGATTCTCCACCTCGCTACCTCGTGATGTTCAAGAGAAAATGCTAAAAACCATTCCAGGATGTGAGAATGCCATCATCACGGAATATGCGTATGCCATTGAATACGATGCGATTGAACCAACCCAATTGTATCCATCTTTAGAAACACGCTTAATCAAAGGATTGTTCTGTGCGGGTCAAATCAACGGCACTTCAGGATATGAAGAAGCAGCTGGACAAGGCATCATTGCGGGGATCAATGCGGGATTGTATGCTCAGGGAAAAGCTCCTTTAATCTTAGGACGAGATGAAGCCTACATTGGGGTCATGATCGATGATTTAATTTCTAAAGGAACCTTAGAACCGTATCGACTGCTTACGTCAAGAGCAGAATATCGCTTATTGCTTCGACATGATAATGCGGATGTAAGATTATCTTCAAAAGGATATGAGGTGGGTTTATTGTCTCAAGAGCGGTATGAGATGTTCCTAACTGAACAAGCTCAAAAACAATCGCTATTAGAACTCATAAGTCAGCGAAGAATCACGTCTAAAGACCCAATGGCTCAAATCCTTATCGAAAAAGGGTATACTAATTTTCAAGAAGGAATTCTGATCATTGAAGCCATTCGT
>CAYSNT010000086.1:0-5131 GCA_964432505.1 uncultured Erysipelothrix sp. | reverse complement strand
ACTTTACGATAAAGTGTTGATAGATTGAGGCTTTTATGCTAAAATCCTTATGTTGTACGTCATTATGACTACAACCGCACTTTAAAGGTCCCCAAGAATGAGCACATCATCACCTTATAGGCGAGTCTTAGAACCATAAAGGAGGTGCAAACATGTACGCAATTATCGAAACAGGCGGTAAACAACTTAAAGTTGAAGTTGGTCAAACGATCTACGTTGAAAAACTCGACATCGCTGAAGGCGAAGAAGTCGTTTTTGACAAAGTTCTCGTTTACTCAAACCGCACAACTCGTGTAGGAAGCCCATACCTAAAAGGCATTAGTGTTAAAGCTAAAGTTGAAAAACAAGGTAAAGCTAAGAAGATCATTATCTTCAAATACAAACCTAAAAAAGGATCTACACGTCGTAAGCAAGGTCATCGCCAACCTTACACAAGAGTACTTATCGAAGAGATTAACGCATAATGATCGAAGTTAAGGTCAAAAGACAACCCAAGCTTGAAATCGAGATTTCTGGGCATGCCTACTCAGGTGAACCAGGTCATGATTTAGTATGTGCTGCTGTAAGTACCATTGTCTTTGGCTCATTGAATGCATTTGATGCATATCAATCCAATGTAACTTCGGATACATTACGTGATGGGTATGTGCACAGTCGTTTCAATCATGTTGATGAGACACTTAGTATCATGTTCAATATGATGATGTCTTTGCTCAAATCAGTTGAAATCGCACACCCAAACTACATAAAAATTTACAATAAGGAGGTGTAAGCCATGAAATACCTATTGAATTTGCAATTCTTCGCTTCGAAGAAAGGGGTTGGATCCACGAGAAACGGTCGTGATTCACACTCAAAACGCCTTGGTTCTAAAAAAGCTGACGGCCAATTTGCAACTGCAGGGTCCATCTTATACCGTCAACGAGGCACTAAAATCCATCCAGGATCCAATGTTGGACGTGGTGGAGATGACACACTCTTCGCATTAATCGATGGAGTGGTTAAATTTGAACGTTACGGAAAAGATAAAACTAAAGTTTCAGTCTATCCAAAAGCATAAATCCCCGTTTTCACGGGGATTTTTTAAAGGTGAACTATGTTTATAGATAAAGTAGAATTACAGATTAAAGCAGGAAAAGGTGGAGATGGACTTGTCGCTTATCGTCGCGAGAAATATGTTCCTTTAGGAGGACCGTATGGAGGTGATGGAGGCGATGGTGGCAACATCATTTTTAAAGTGGTTACCCACAAGACAACTTTACTTGATTTAAGGTACCAAAAATTAATCAAGTCAGAAGCTGGTGAAAACGGGAAAAATAAACTAATGCATGGTGCAAGAGGAAAAGATATGGTTATCCATGTTCCTTTAGGGACCATCATTAAAGATAAAACCACCAATCGTTTGATTGCAGATTTAATTGAAGAAGATGCTGAAGCTATCATTGCGAAGGGTGGACAAGGTGGTCGCGGTAATGCTCGTTTTAAAACACCTCGTAACCCTGCTCCAGACTTTGCGGAAAAAGGAGCACTTGGTGAAGCTAAAGATGTTATTGTTGAATTAAAACTGTTAGCTGATGTTGGTTTATTAGGATTTCCTTCTGTTGGAAAATCCACCTTCTTATCGGTCATTTCAGCTGCAAAGCCCGAGATTGCACCATACCCATTCACCACTATTAATCCTAAACTTGGTGTTGTTGCGGTTGGAGATGGACGCTCTTTTGTGTGTGCAGACATGCCAGGATTAATTGAAGGAGCTTCATTAGGAAAGGGATTAGGTCATCACTTTCTCAAACACATTGAACGTACACGTGTCTTAGTTCATATCCTTGATATGGGTGCTGAGGATGGTCGTGATCCATTAAATGATTATGAAATCATCAATCAAGAAATCAAAAACTATGTGGTTGATTTAAGTGATCGACCTCAGATTGTCGTTGCGAATAAGATGGATTTGGATGCTGCAGCTTCAAACTTAAAGCGGTTTAAAGAAACTTATCCAGATGTTGAAGTCTTTGAAATGATTGCTCCCATTCAAGAAGGACTTCAACCTATCTTATATCGTATTGCGGATGTTTTGGAAGTTGAAAAAGCGAAAAAACCAAACATCATTATTGAGGAATTTGTGTATACCTATGAACCTGAACCAGAAAAATTCTCTGTTTCCAAGATTGGTCCAAATCTTTATCGATTGGAAGGGGAAGCCTTGCTTTCTAAATTTAGACAATCCAATTTTGATACCGAAGAAGGAGCACGACGTTTTGCATATTTACTGAAACGTTGGGGTGTTGATAAAGCACTTAAAGCTGAAGGTTGTGTTGATGGGGATATTGTAGCAATAGAAAATAACACCTTCGTGTTTATTGATGAAAGCTAGGTATGGTATACTTATTAAAAAGGTGGCGCTATGATTGCTTTTTTAAGAGGAACTGTATTCAGTATTGGATTTGATTATGTCATTCTAGATGTTAATGGAGTTGGGTACAAGATTAACTTTAATAAAGTTGATCAGGTTAATTTAAATACTCAACTCTTTTTGTATACTTTTCAAGTGATTAAAGAAGATGCCCATGCATTGTATGGTTTTCTAACCAAAGAGGAACTTGCTTTCTTTGAACAAGTCATTAGTGTTAAAGGCATTGGACCTCGTCTTGCCTTGAATTTACTCACAGCTTCATCCTTTGAGCGACTCAATAAAGCCATTTATGATCAAGATGTGACGTACTTAAAATCTCTGCCAGGTATTGGTGCTAAAACAGCATCACAAATTGTGCTGGATTTAAAAGGAAAACTTGTCCATCCTGATGAAACAAATGTTAAAGAGGGTCCTCTTCAAGATACCCTCGAAGCCATGAAAGCGTTAGGCTATAAAGCGAATGAATTGAATGGATTACACCAAGCTTTAAAAGGTGTTGAGCATGAGAATGAAGCAGCACGATTGAAACATGCTTTAGCTTGGATGAATGCGAAGAAAGGTGGTTTTTAATGAATCGAATCATGGATGTGAATGAAATCCTGGTTGATGAAGATGCAACCTTACGTCCACAAACGTTACATGAATACGTAGGACAAAGTGAAATTAAAAGCAATCTTTCCATTTTTATGCAAGCTGCTAAGGCAAGAAATGAAGCTTTAGATCACATGTTACTGTATGGTCCTCCAGGACTTGGGAAAACGACTTTAGCCCACATCGTCGCTAATGAGATGGGTGGAAACATTAAAGTGACTTCTGGACCAAGCATTGAAAAAGGTGGAGACCTTGCAGCCATATTAAGTGCGCTTCAACCTGGAGATGTGTTGTTCATTGATGAAATACATCGTTTGTCTAAAGCTGTGGAAGAAGTTTTGTATCCTGCCATGGAAGATTTTGTGATTGATGTGGTAATAGGTAAAGATGCAACAACTCGCTCCATACGTCTTGATTTACCACCTTTTACGTTGGTTGGTGCCACAACACGAGCAGGGGATTTGACTGCACCTTTAAGAGATCGATTTGGAATTGTCAATAAACTCAATTATTATTCAATCGAAGAACTGACAACCATCGTTTATCGTACATCAAAAGTGATGGAAACATCGATTAATCATGAAGCTGCACTTGAAATTGCGAAACGATCACGAGGAACACCTCGCGTTGCCAATCGTTTATTTAGAAGAATAAGAGATTTTGCTCAAGTCTTAAACAACAACATCATTGATCTTCCCTTAACTATGGATGCTTTAATCAAGTTAAAAGTGGATGAATTAGGACTTGATGATGTAGATATTCGTTATTTAAAAGGCATTGTAGAACGCTTCAATGGTGGTCCTGTCGGACTTGAAGCATTGGCTTCTGCTATCTCAGAAGAAACTATGACGCTAGAAGATGTTTATGAACCTTATCTTATTCAAATTGGCTTCATTAATCGCACTCCACGAGGACGTGTCGCAACCGATAAAGCGTATGAACACCTCAAAATCAATCAAAAAGGGACATTATTTGAAATTTTGTAGTTTTTCTCTTGTATTTTGTTTCCAGTTGAGTAAAATAGTCATGAGGACTTATGATGATTTATGCAACTGAAGATACCTTTGATGATTTAATTCAACATCCTTTGGTGGTTGTTGATTTTTTTGCCGAGTGGTGTGGACCTTGTCACATGCTTGTTCCAACACTCAATCGTTTAGCAAAAAGCATGACTGATGTCCGCTTCATTCAAGTAGATACTGAAATATTTACCATGTTGTCAGAAAGTTATGATGTAAAGTCACTTCCAACAGTGTGTTTATTTCAAAATGGAATAGAAGTGGATCGTATCCTTGGTTACGTAAGTGATTATGAACTCTCATCGCGCATCAATGCGCTAAAGGAGAAAAATCATGTTTAATTTTGGTTCTAGACAACGCATTAGTGCAACTCAAGCTCATGAAAATTTGAAGAAAGATCCTTCAATCATTGTACTTGATGTTCGCACAAGACAAGAATTTGAAGGGGATGGGCATATTGAAAACGCACTAAACCTTTCAGTAGAACTTGTTCAAAACAAAGCAACACAGATGTTAAAAGATAAAGATGCAACAATTTATGTTGTATGTTATTCAGGATCACGCTCAGCTATGGCAGTCAGTATTTTAAAAAGCTTAGGATACAACAATGTCTTCGACTTGGGTGGAATGGCAGGGTGGCCATTTGAAGTGGTTTATGAATAAACTGATTTCTATTGTTGCTTTACTTCTGGTTCTTGCATCGTGTACAAGTACTCAACCTATTAAGAAATTATCACATCAACAGGCGATTGAAGCAATGCTGAATGATTCTTCCATTGTTTTAGTTGATGTACGAACACCTCAAGAATTCAATGAAGGACATGTATCAGGAGCAATTAACATACCACTTGATACCATTGAAACTTCATTTGAATCACAATTTCAAGATAAGAATGTTCAATTGTTTATCATTTGTCGCAGTGGTAATCGTTCGGCACAAGCAGCAGTAATGCTACAAAAACTAGGCTACACGGATATCACAGATATTGGTGGTATACTTAATTGGCCACAACCCTTAGTCCAACCTTAAAAAATCCATGCTTAGGCATGGATTTCAGACTGTAGACAAATACGGGGTTAGAACTTCACTTGAAGAACTAACCCCGTT
>CAYSNT010000085.1:0-5165 GCA_964432505.1 uncultured Erysipelothrix sp. | reverse complement strand
GAAGTGAAGGCATGGTTGATTCAAACATTGGAATAATGTCTTCTCTGATGATGGCTTCGCTGTTGGTAAACAAAGAGAAAGTAGGTTCATCTCCCTCTTCATAAGGTACAAATGAACAAAGAAGATGCTGTTGATAGCGAAGGCGTTGAATCGAAGGCATTTCATCAAAAGAAGCATTCATGAATAATCCGACAAGAGCTGCCACATTAGGTAAGACAACGACACTGTGATCTAAAAAAGCGACAAAATAAGGTGTTTTACGATTGTTAAGTTGAATCGCAATTAATCCTATTTTGTCAGATTTTTCCCATGGTTTTAAATCATAAAGTTCATAAGCATAACGCACTAAGCGTCGAGCTTTCATGGCTTCTACTGCGTTCATGCTTCACACGCAAGTGCACAAAGTCGCTCTAAATTCTCAAATCGAATAAAGCGAACTTCACGCAATACTTCCTTTTGATCAACCATGACAACGATGGTTGGAATATTAAAAATTAACAACTGTGCAGGAATATCTTCCAACACTGAAACATCCACTTTATATGCATCAATAGGATACCCTTCAATCAGTTTCAACAACTTAGGGGATATCGATTTACATACGTTGCAGGTGGGTGTTGTAAAGTAAAGAATATAAGGTTGTGTTAAGTTTTTTAATGCTTCATATTCTTCATGCGTTTGAATGGGTATTAGTTCTTTCATAGTCACTCCTTAGGTATGTTTATTATCATCGCTTTCCTAAGTAAAGTCAATGATTTGACTTGAGGTAGGACAATGACTCTGTTATTGTTGTGTTATGAAATCACTTTGCCCTTGTTGTCGCAATATCATTACCTTTACTAGTGCATCATCCTTTGCCCATTGTATCCATTGTGATGCCTACAGTAAAGATCCCTATCAATTCTTAAATAATACTGATGAAAAGAATCGCTATCTTCTTCATGATAACACCTTGGATAATCCAGGTTATATTCAATTCTTAACCCCACTTGCTCAAATCATTAGAAAGCATGTCTCACAAGATTCAATTGGACTTGATTATGGATGTGGACCTGTTTTCGCATTAGAAAAGGCACTTAATGGATACATCCACCTCAAACATTATGATCTCTATTTTCACCCTGATAAGGATGTGTTTAACACCACTTATGATTTCATTGTCTTAAGTGAAGTGATTGAGCATCTTAAACGTGTCGATGATGTCATCAAGTTATGTGTTCAAAGTTTGAAACCACATGGCATGCTCTTCATACAAACCTTACGTCATGATGATGTGAAAGAGATTGATGCCTGGTGGTACACCAAAGAACCCACGCATATCTTTTTTCTCTCACTTCAAACATTTAAGTTCATCTCATCACAGTATCAGCTTGAAATCATTGATGTAACACCACGCATTGTCGTATTTAAAAAGCACTAATTTCAAATAGGTCATTCTCTCCCCAAGGATGATATGTTTTTCCAATGTGTTTGAATCCACATGATTCATAAAAAGTAAACAAATCACTGGCACAATACACCTGTTTAAACCCTAAAGCGAAACCATGATTCACCATGGTTTTGACCATCCATGTTCCAAGGCCTTGATGTCGATACGCTTCATCAATCATGACAGCAGCTAAGTATGGCCATACATCCATTCTTGAATTAAAATCATTCACGATTAATCCACAACACCCAATGATTTTCTCATTCAACACCAATACACCCCATGTAGGAATCACATTGTCTGTTTTCATCATCCAATAAAAATGATCCTGATACAAAGGTGTCGTTACCTCATTAGCCCATGATTGAATAATATAGGCGGTATAATCATCAAAGTGTTCAGGATAATCTCTAATTAATCTAAACTCTAAACCATTTTGAATCGCTTCCATTGTTCACCTCTCCATCTTAGCAACATGAGTAACCCTCTTACCCATTCATCACATGTAAGTCCTATCCAAATTCCTATAAGTTGTAAATTAAACCCTTGAGCTAAAGTTACTCCTGTCCCTAAGCCCACAAGCCACATCACCACAATCGCAATAATCATCGGAAACTTTACATCCCCTGCTCCACGTGCTGATAAAATAAGCACTAAATTAAACGTACGCCCAATCTCTAGTATCACATCAATCCATAATATGGTGGAAGCCAATTGAAGGATGGCTTCATTATCCGTAAACATTCCTATAAAAAAGCGACTGTTGATAGCGAGAAACAGTGACATGGTGAAAGAGATCATGAGTGATATCTTTAAGTTATTAAACACCATCACTCTAGCATCATCACTGCGATTTTGACCAATGCGCTCCCCTACCATGATTAAACTTGCTTGCGCAATCGCAAGCACGGCTAAGTAGACAAACCATGTCACTGTTTGCACGTAAACACGAGTATTTATGGCCACATGCCCATAGGAATTAATAAAAGAAAACATGATGACTTGTACCAGTTGATACGATAAAGGTTCAATCGCAGCCGGAGATCCTAAACGAATCATCTTCACAAACATCTCTTTACTAACATGTCTTAGATATTTGATATGTGGTTTAAAAGAAACTAAACGACCGCACAAACGATAGTTCATGAGTAAACCAATACTGCGTGAGACAGCTGTGGATAATGCAACACCAACCACACCCATGTTAAGAAAAGCGAGTGGACCAAATAAGAATGTGTAGTTGCCAATGACATTCAAGATGTTCATTAAAACCGAAATTTGCATCACTTCCTTGGTGTGCTTATGCGAACGAAGTGTGGTGGTTAAGACTAAACTTCCCGCATGAACAAACAAGGTCGAACCTACAATCATCATATAATCTTTTCCAGCCTGAATGGATTCAACAGGAACATTGATAAGTCCTAAAAACGATGTTCCAAAAAAGAGTACACCAATTCCTAAGATAAAGGCTAATGACATGTTTAACACAAAGGCTAAAGACACAATGACTGGCAAGTCTTGTGTCTTCTTTGCCCCAATACTTTGCGAGATTAAAATCGCAGCAGCAGAAGTGACAACACTGAACATTAATGCAACTAAATTAAACATTTGATTGACATTGCCCACAGCACTGACAATGGTTTCACCCACACGTGACAACATGACCACATCAATGTTCCCCATAATCATGAAAAGACCAATCTCAATGAAAATTGGCCAAGCTAGTGGGAAGATATCTTTTTTAAATTGATTGAACATAAAAGAGAAAGTTTCCTTTCTCTTTGTATTATACCTTATTTTGGCAGGTATTTTCTTAAATCGTTCACACGATTCACTTTTTCCCAAGCCACATCCACATCTTCTCTTCCCATGTGGCCATAGGCAGCCACTTGGCGGTATTGAGGACGACGAAGTTGCAAAGTATCAATGATCGCTTTAGGACGTAAATCGAATTCTTTCGCCACAATACGAGCTAATTCATCATCAGCCACAAGACCTGTTCCAAAGGTATCCACAAAGATTGAGACAGGACGTGCTACCCCAATCGCATAAGCCACTTGAACTTCACATTTGGAAGCTAAACCAGCCGCAACGATGTTTTTCGCAACATAGCGTGTCGCATAAGCCGCCGAACGGTCCACTTTGGTTGGATCTTTACCTGAGAATGCACCACCACCATGGCGAGCCATACCACCATAGGTATCCACGATGATCTTACGACCTGTAAGTCCACTGTCACCTTGAGGGCCACCTACCACAAATTTACCTGTCGGGTTAATGAAGTATTTCGTTTCATCATCCACTAATGATGCATCCACCACTGGTGCAATTACATACTGTTTGATGTCAGATACAATTTGCTCATGACTGACATGTTCTGCATGTTGAGTTGAGATCACAATGGTGTCCACACGAGTTGGTTTACCATCCACATATTCTACACTCACTTGTGTCTTACCATCAGGACGTAAGTAATCCAATGCTTTTTCTTTTCTTACCAAAGAAAGTTGACGAGCAAGCTTGTGTGCCAATGAAATAGGAAGTGGCATAAGTTCTGGCGTTTCATCACATGCATAGCCAAACATCATCCCTTGATCCCCTGCACCATGATCATAATCACTTTGTGCATCATAAGCACGATCGACCCCTTGGGCAATATCAGGTGATTGCTCATCAATAGAGGTAATGACACCACAAGTATGAGCATCAAACCCATATTTAGCACGATCATAACCAATGTTTAAAATCGTTTGACGAACAATTTTAGGAATATCCACGTATGTGGATGTGGTGATCTCTCCCATCACCAAGACTAAGCCTGTTGTGATGGCTGTTTCACACGCCACACGTGCAGTTGGATCTTCCTTTAAAATCGCATCCAACACTGCATCAGACACTTGGTCACAAATTTTATCCGGATGACCTTCTGTCACCGATTCAGATGTAAAGTATACTTTTTTGCTCATTGTTTTTCTCCTATCATCATTAAGCATTGGCGAACCATCTTCGCAACCACGACACTGCTCACTCCATGATGATCATAATCAGGAGAAAGCTCAACCACATCCAAGGCTACGATATTCAACTCTTTTAATACACTTAGCACTTCTTCAAACATCGTATAGGATATTCCCCCCGGTTCAGGTGTTCCTGTTCCTGGAAGAAGACTAGGATCAATCACATCCACATCTATCGTAAGATAGATTGGCGTTGCTTGCAATGAAGAAATGGTTTCCTTCAGTGCTTGAACACTGGCTGGAAGTAAGATGGTGTGCTCTTGCGCAAACGCATATTCTTCTTTCGTACCAGAGCGAATGCCCCATTGAATCAAACGTTTTGAACCCAAACGATTCACCACACGATGCATCACACAGGCATGAGAAAGTGGATTGTTCATGTAAGTTTCTCTTAAGTCCGCATGAGCATCCAATTGAATGACCACCAGATCTGGATACACCTCATGCACCGCTTCCACACTAGGATAGGTGATGGAATGCTCTCCCCCAATCATGAAAGGCACTTTCCCATCCTTAAGAATAGTTTGAGTGGTTTCTTTAATCATCACTTGAGTCGCAACATTATCTCCCATAGGACACCCTAAGTCACCACGATCAAAGATGTTGTAGTCTTCTAAATCCTGTTGAGTTGACCAACTGAAGGTTTCTACACCATAAGATGCTTTTCTTAGTGCACTTGGACCAAACCGTGTTCCTGGTCTAAATGAACATGTTCCATC
>CAYSNT010000084.1:0-5265 GCA_964432505.1 uncultured Erysipelothrix sp. | reverse complement strand
TCACCAAAGATAAGCACCAATAATGTCATGACAGCAGTCGAAATACTGATTCCAAGTTCACCAAAATAGAGCACAAAAAGGGCTGTCGCAATCGAGGCTGAGGCAATATTAACAATGTTGTTGCCGACAAGAATCGTTGATAACAAGCGGTCATAATCTTCAGCCAATTCCAATACAAGCTTTGCTCGTTTATTCCCATTTGCCACTAGATTTTTCATACGGATACGGTTAAAGGTTGAAAATGCCGTTTCTGTCGCAGAGAAAAAAGCCGAAAGTAAAACAAGCACAACCAAGAGCATTAAAAATCCAAATAAATTATTATCCATGTGAAACCTCACTTAAGAGTTCACTCTTCAATTCAACTTCAATATACCTACTGTCACTGTCCATAATAGTTCCTTTATCAATGCTCACTATCTTAACACATCAAACAATTTTGTCAACTTTTGACTTATATCTGTTGATTTGTGGCTGTTTCATATCCTTCTTCAATGTTACTTCAGATTGCTTCATCCTTTGACTTAATCGATCCAACAGTATCATTACTAAGGCTATACCAAATGGAATCACAAGAAATCCATACATCATTGCAATGATGAGTTGAACAATGGAATGATTAAAATAAGGCAAGAGGTTAAGCTCAATGCAACATTGAATGCTATGCACAATGATAAATAATGGAATCAAAACATAGCAAAGGGGTCTACACCATTTGACTTTGAATCGTTCCATCAGCATCCCTCCCTTAGTTTACTTGTGAAAATTGTAACAAGTAAACTTAAGAAAGTCAAACCAACGACCTGTTTTCATTAAAAAAGGATTGTTAGTTCAATCCTTTAATCTTGTTCTTCTCTTCCTCCACCATGTAATGGTGGAATAGATACATGAAGAGTTTCATATCTTGTTTCATATAAGCCACCATGAGAGCCATGAGCTCTTCTTTTGTAAAGGTACTCATGTAGTTAGAGACATTGAATTTTTGTAGTTCAATGTAATCCTCTTTACTCCATCCTTGTGGTACTGGTTTAGCTGGATGCTTTTCTTTGAGTGTTAATGCATCCTTATAATCATCCAAATGCAGACGTCCTTGTTTATTTAAAATATCAAAATAAGCTGCCACCTGATGTTTACAATATCCTCCATCTTCATAAGGGCATGTGCATGATGAAAAGACAATGGTATCATCTTCCGCCACATTAATCACAACTTCATATTTGTTCACTTCTCCCTTCACTTCATACACATGGGTATGATCATGAGATGAGATTTCTTTCATGCGTTCTTCTTCAAAATAACGCATCCCTCGATACAATACAAGTTGACGGGTATTCTTATTAAAGCGGGGCAGTTTAACTTTCATAAGGACATCTCCTTTAATCTATTATAAAACAAGGGCAATGTTTTTGCCCTTATTTCACTTCAATTTTACGTGATACTTCAACTTTTTCTTTGAATGGTAAGTTGAGTGTGAGTACTCCATTCTCATAGGATGCTAGAATGTTGTCTTCTTGAACCCCTGCTACTTTAAAGGAGCGAGAGAATGAGCGTGAAGCACGTTGACGAATCACATAGTTCTTCTCTTTCGTTTCTTTTTCTTCTTCAGTGTTGACTTTGATGCTTAAAATATCATCTTTCATATCAATGATAATGTCTTCTTTCTTCACACCAGGTAAATCCACATGAAGCTCATAACCATTATCATTCTTGATGACATCCACTCCCGCAAAAGAAGCATAGGATGTGAAGCGATCATTGAAGAAATCATCCATGAAGAATGAATCTAGTAGAGAAGTTGTTGGACGAGTTGCAAGATTAAATCTAACCATAATGTTCCTCCTTTTTAGCACTTGAGTTAATAGAGTGCTAATTCTTACACTTTTATTATACTCAATATTTTAGCACTGTCAACTCTTAAGTGCTAAAAAATGCAGGAGGATAAAAAAAGAATGCCGAAGCATTACTTTTCAAAGAAACGTTGTGTCAGTGGGACAAAAGATTTGTTGTTGGGTTGTCCATTGATAGCTCCAAATGGCATTTGTCCAACAATCTTAAAGTGACGTTCAACTCCCAATACATCATAGATGTAGTCATCAATAAGTGGGTTGTAGTGCTGTAAGGATACCCCAAAGCCTAACTCATGGAGTGCTAACCACACTCCATATTGCACAAAGCCTTGTCCTTGATCTGCCCATAAATCCACGGATGAAGCATACAATGGAAATCGTTCTCTTAAGCTTTGATTAATGGTTTGATTTTCCAAGAAGATGACTGTGCCATCCCCTGCTTTAAATCCATTGATCTTATTGTTGGTTCTTACTTGCGCTTTTTCATCAGACACAAGAGGTAAAACTCCTGCTCTAACTTCTTCCCAAAACGCTTCATGCGTTTCCCCATAAATCACTAGTGCACCACTGCTTTGTGAATTAAAAGCAGAAGGTGTGTTCTTTAATACATCTTGAATGGTTGAAGACACAAGAGCCTGATCAAAGCCTTCACTTTTCTTAAGTTGCGTCATCGAACGACGTGTGTTAATCGCATTGTGTACTGGTTTCATATCTTCCTCTTTCTTGTGTCATTGTAAGGACTTCGTGCATTAAGTTCAAATGGTATGCCCACTAAGGCATGCTTAAATAGGAAATGTAGGAGGCGACTTTTTGGTATAACGGTGACTGTACATGATAATTGGCTTCATAAGCTCCATGCACTCGACCATCCTGCATTAAAGCTTGAGCCAATTGATTATCATCACCATGATACAATGCTAAGGTTAACCCTCCTTGTTCATGTATCATGCGCATCGAGGCTACATCACTGAACCCATCTCCCAAGTAAATCATGTGGGAATAGGGCACAGGGCGTTGTGAAGATTTCTCATTCACCAACACATGATCACTTAAATCATGGGCTTCTTTATGAATACGAGCTATGAACTGAGTTTTCATGGTGTAGTTATTGGCAATTTTCACCCAATAAGCTTCTCCTCTTTCATTATACACATAATCACATCCATAGGTGTGAGTTAAGTATGGAGCAATCGCTGATCCTTCAATCATAGCCGTTAATCCACTGGAGATAATCACATGTTCAACGGTGATTTCTAACACTTGAGATAATTGATGTAAGGTATGAAACCATTCAAATACCCCAGGAACAAACTCAATGGATGATCCAAAGGATTTAAGATAATCATATGTTAAAGGATTTCCCTTTTGAGAAGCTACATCCATCAACTTATACATGTATCCTAACACAGGATCCATTTGATGAAATGAGGTGTACTCTTTTACTTCTCGCCAAAATGCTTCAGGATGAGTATACCCCAAATCTTGAAGTAAGCCATACTCTTGCATGTCTTGACGGGTTAAGGTCTTATCAAAATCATAGATCAGTACGATTTTATTCTTCATGGAAATGCTCCAAAACTTGAGTTGGTCCATAGGTTTGAGCTGGATAGAAATATAGGGGTACCGCTTCTTTAGAAATAAAGCTTAGCCATTCATCCACCACTTTCCAACTGGATGCTACCATTTCCCAAGGCGTAAACAAAGCACGATCCAAGCCAATGCCTGCTTTAAGTAAACGCTCATACGCTTCTGGTGTATTTAAGCGGTTCTCATATACACAAGACTGGCAATACTCCATCATGATGGTTTCCACCTCATGACTTTGTCCAGGTTTCTTAATGTTCATTCTCAAGTAAACCCCTTCATCAGGTGCTATCTTAATGATGAGTTGATTAGGTCTAGGTCCATGGCCTTTGAAGTTTACGATGACTTCTGTGGAACGCATGTGGGTTCTTTTCCCGGTTTGAAGAATCACTTTAATGTTCTTGTATTCGGGTAGATTAATGCGTGTACGAAGTGACACAAAGGTTTCAGTCATGGACTGAGGATCCACATGTTCTTCTTCACGATACCCCTTCATCTTCTCTTTAAGGGATGGATTAGCTTCATACTGGCCCAAAATAACATCTTCTTTGGATTGATGATACAGTTCTAAGTGTTCAATGATGTCATTCTGATGTGCGATACGCTCATCCAAGTTATTGGATGGTTTCATTAACAGTAACGACACAATTTGAAAGAGATGGTTTTGAACCATGTCTTTAATAGCTCCAAAATGATCGTAATACTGCCCTCTGGACTCTACCCCTACTTCTTCTAATGCTCTCACAACAATCGAATCAATCATAGAGTCATTCCATAGTGGAGTCAGTATTGGGTTTTCAAAACGAATGGCCAACAAGTTTTGAATCATTTCCTTACCTAAGTAATGATCAATACGATAGATTTCTTCTTCTTTAAAGAAACGAAGCAACGTATTGTTCAGTTCTAAAGCACTATCAAAAGATGTGCCAAACGGTTTTTCAATTAAACACTGCTTAGTGGAAGCAAATGAAGTGCATCCACTTTGAACTAAATTTGACGCAATCACATCAAAGTAAGACGAAGCCACCGCAAGATAATACAGATGTTGAGATTGTGGGCATGTCTCATAAATGGCTTTCAATACCCCATAATCTTCTGGTTCGTCTAAGCGCATTTGTACATACTCTATACGAGAAAGAAAAGCATCAAAGACACGCTCATTAAACCCGGTGCGTACAAACTTCTCACACCAAGGTCGTAATAGGTCATGGTAGTCTTGAGTGGTGTAGTCTCTACGACCAATGGCCAATATCTTAAAACCTTGATCTAGATGATCAAGTGAATGAAGATTGTATAACGCAGGGATTAACTTACGATAGGTTAAATCCCCTGTTGCCCCAAACAATGTAAAGAACGTCGTTTTATTTCCATTCATCATGGAAACTTCCTTCACGATCCAAACGTTTAAATGTATGTGCACCAAAGAAATCACGTTGAGCTTGAATTAGGTTTGCTCCACTCATTGGCGTAGTTAATCCATCAAAGTAAGCTAAAGCATTCATGAAGGTTGGTATCGCTAACGCATGTTGAGTGGCGAACACCACCACATCACGTAAATCTTGAATATGAGAGTTCACGACAGAAGCAAAGTACTCATCAAAAAGTAAATGATCCAATGAAGAATTTACCTCATAGGCTTGGGCAATTTTGTTTAAGAACTGTGCACGAATGATGCATCCTGCACGCCATCCTTTTGCGATTGAACCAAAATTCAATTTCCAATCATAGCGTTTATTGGCTTGAGTAAGTAATTCAAATCCTTGTGCATAACTCATGAGTTTAGCCACATACAACGCTTTTTCAAGTTTAGCTACCCATTCATCACTTAAGGATGCAT
>CAYSNT010000083.1:0-5343 GCA_964432505.1 uncultured Erysipelothrix sp. | reverse complement strand
TTTCACTCATAGGATGTCTCCTTTCAGTGTCGTGAGTCAACACCCATAACACATATTATCCCATATTCCTATCTTTAGTGTACTCCTCTTCGTGTGAAATGTAAAGTCAGTAAAAAAGCATCCCTAAGGATGCTTAACGAGAGAGTTTAAAGAAATTGCGATCATCTCTTACACTGCCTTCACCTACAAACACCACCACATCATCATACCCTTGGTCTACCAAGGCTTGAATGGAACCGTTGAAATGACGTAAATCCACCACATCAATGGTTTGGTAATGAAGAGCTAAGAAAGGAATGAGTTGATGAGCATGAGAGTCTTTGATCAGCAGTAACGACTGATTGTTTTTTAATCCAGTTTGAATGCTTGAAAATCCCTGATTGCCATGCATTAAACCACCATAGGCATTATTGCCTTCACAAGCACTTAAATCATGAAGTGATGAATGGGTTTGATTATTGAACTGAATGGATTCAATGGGAGTGTCATACACCCATAAAGAATCCAGTTTAGGCTTAAATGATAAGTAATAGGGTTGAAGGGTACCTGAGAAATCAGCACAATACGATAATGTAGGTTGGATGAGATTTAAACCTAATTGATTGAACAGATGCTCAGCCATCAAAGGCGTCGCAAAATGATTCAAATGATGGTCCCCTTGATACATGAGGGAAGACGCTGAGGATTGAGACATTAACCAGGTACGAAGTGAAGGATAACCCTCACTATCATAAAGCAATGAATCATCATGATACGAAGGAACTAAAAGTGATCCACTGTGGGGAACCACATTAACAATCGCATTCACTTTGGCTTCAAATGCTTTTAAGAATTCAATATTTCGTTTCAGTTGATCGCTGTCTTCAAACCACACTTCCACCAAACCATGCTCACTTGGCATGACCTTATCAAAGATAAGTCTTCCCAATAAGGTGTCTTTAAGTGTGTTCACTTTTATCCACCATTCTCGGGTCACCATTTGATCATTTAAAGTGTTCTCAAGTGAATCTTGAAAGGTTTGATCAAGCGCATTTTCCCAAGACCATTCTATGTCAGTGGAAAGTAAACGACGTTCTAAAGCGGAATAAACGTTGAAAGGCTGTGTCAAGAGGTGAAGAATGACCACACCAACAAGGACACTGTACCATTTAAATGTGTTCATGATTCCTCCTAAAATCTAAAGTATAAGAATGGATTGAGAGATCCATGAATGAGAGAAGCAATACTTAAAAGTAAGATTAAGGTGTAAAATCCTTGTTTTGTCCAAGAAGGAAAGCGCTCAAACCACGTTTTAATCCAAGGTCCACTCAAAATCATACTGATGATGAGCAGTCCTAAGCCATTACGAAGCATGACCCCTTCAAGAGAAGCAGCACTGATCCAACCCAAGTGAATAAAGCGTTGTGACCATTCACTCAAGGAAGGAGCATTAAAGATACTCCAACTGATGAAGATGATCACTAAGGTTAATGTGTGTTTAAACCATAAGGGAAGATTGAGTTTGGATAATCCTATTTTCTCAAGAATCACCCACAGTCCTAACCACAGTCCCCATACCACAAACTGTGTGTCTGCGCCATGCCACAAACCAGTGATGAACCAGACCACAAGTAAGTTAAAAATTACTTTCTTAAGAGGAACTCGTGATCCTCCTAAAGGAATATAAAGATAGGATTTAAACCAATCTCCTAGTGTGATGTGCCAACTTCTAAAGAATTCACTGACACTGCTTGAAATATAAGGATAGTTGAAGTTGGCAGGAAAGGTGAAACCAAACATATATCCTAATCCAATCGCCATTAAAGAATATCCCGCAAAATCAAAGTACAATTGAAATCCAAAGTACAAGGTTTGAATCATCCATAACAGTTTAGAAGTGTTTTCCAGTGCCAAAGCTTCAATCGGTGCAATGGCTGCAGCTAAAGCATTGGCTAACAACACTTTGGATCCTAACCCTAACACAAAGAGATTAAACCCGTGATCCAAACGATCCCAAAGATTGACCTTAGCTTTAAGTTCTAGCGCAATGTCACTGTAACGTACAATCGGTCCTGCAATCAATTGAGGAAACATGGTCACATACGCTCCAAAATCAACAAGATTACGCTCAGCTTTCACTTCCTTACGATACACATCAATGGAGTAAGACATAGTTTGAAAGGTAAAGAAACTAATGCCTAAAGGCAGTAAGATTTGTGGAATAGGCAGGGATAGATCAAGGGCTTGATTGATTAATCGTGCCAAATAACCACTGTATTTAAACCAAAACAGTAAACCAAGATTACCAACCATGGAGGTTAATAACCATAGTTTTCGATTCATTTCCTTTTTTGATGATTCAATCATGATGCCACAGGTGTAATCCAATGCGATGGAGAAGATCATGATTAAACCATAACGGATCTCACCATAAGCATAAAAAATTAAACTAAAGAACAACAAGATGGCACTACGAAAGCGTGGGGGAGTGAATAAAAGTGCGATGATCGCACTTGGTAAGAAAAGGAAGAGAAAGGTTGTGGATGCGAAGATCATACTTATTCAAAGAATGAATTGAAGACATCCACTCCACGTTGAAACTGTGCCTTGATGAAATCAATTTCATCTTTCTCATCGTAATCTGATCCATCACTAGGATATTCAAAATGTTTCCCCGTTAAGATAAATGCGACATAATTACCATTTGATACTAGCATCGCATTTTGAACACGAGGCATATTCATAGGGTATTGGAAAGACTCTTCTTTTAAGAAACGATGGTATTCTTCCATTGCAGCGATGACTTTATCCACATTGCCTTCAGTGGCTTTAATCACAATCACTTCATCACTGCTCATGGTGAACATTGGACCTTCACCAAAGAACTCCTCAACCCATGCGGTTTCAATCTGAAGTCGTTCAACCATGTGTGTTTCATCATACTCTAAACTAGGAGCATAATCATCTTTGTATTCATCTTTAATGGCCGCGACGATATCAGCGATATCCACATCAACCACAGGTTCTTTTGGCCCATTAACACAACCCGCAAGCAGTGCTAACACAAATAAACTCATTAATCCTTTTTTCATAAAAATCTCCTTCCAATTTCCCAATCGGGTCGATGCTTAGTGTACCCAAGGAAGTTAAGAATGTCATGACTTTCAGGATGAGGTGCACCTTTTCTAAGATAACTTACACTTTTAAAAAAGAAAAAAGAGTTCCCTATTTGGAACTCATGATGCTAGGATTGGATACTTTCTTCCACCACAGGATCTGAAGCTAAGTAAGTTAACACACTGGCTTTAGATACAATGCCCACAAGCTTATCATCTTCAATGACCGCAAGGGGTACACGGGCTACAGAGGCCAATGGTAAAATTTCAGAAATGGATTGATCTGGTGAAATGGTTTGCACATCTTCCACCATATCCATGAGTGTAGACACCTTGTCTTTCAGTTTCAATGCATTCTCAAGACTAACAACACCTTGAAGTTTCATATCATCATCCACCACATAAGCACTGGAGACATTGTTGTTTCGCATCTCACGAATGACTTTATTGAATCCATCATCTTTAAAGACAATGGTTGTTGGTGTAATCATGACGTGTTTCACACTCATAACAGCAGTTTTATCTGCGCCTTCAATGAATCGTGTCACGTATTCATCGGCTGGATTAGACATCATGTCTTCCGGTGTGTCCACTTGAATAACACGACCATCCTTCATAATGGCCACACGATCACCTAATTTAAAGGCTTCATTGATGTCATGGGTAATGAACACAATGGTCTTTTTCATTTTTTGTTGAATCTTAAGGAGTTCAAATTGCATGTCTTTCTTCACAAGCGGATCTAATGCAGAGAAAGGCTCATCCATCAATAAGACTTCAGGATCATTGGCCAATGCACGAGCCAAACCAACCCGTTGTTTCATCCCGCCTGATAATTGATCAATGCGTGAATGTTCAAAGCCTTTTAATCCTACAAGTTCAATCATTTCCATTGCTTTATCTGTTTTAAGTTGAGGACCAACTCCTCTAATTTCAAGGCCATATTCCACATTCTTAAGTACCGTGCGATGAGACATCAGTCCAAAGTGTTGAAACACCATGGCAATCTTCTCGCGACGATAATGACGAAGTTGCTCTTTATTGAGTTGAGACAATTCTTGATTCTTAAAATACAGTTTACCTTGTGTCGGTTCATTCAAACGATTGAACATGCGCACTAAAGTTGATTTACCTGATCCTGATAAACCAATGATCACAAAGGTCTCCCCTTTATTAATTTCTAGATTCACATCCAGTAAGGCGCAAGTAACGCCTGTTTTTTCTAGTATTTCTTCTTTAGTGTGACCTTTTGAAGCCAATTTTAAAGCTTCATCCTTATGTTTACCATAGAGTTTATTCACACCTTCAACTTTTAATATCATGCTCATATCCCTTCCTCCTCATTCGGCTTAACCCACCCCTGAGATAAACGATCCAGGATAATAGCTACAATGACAATCGCACTTCCTGAGACAAGTCCTCGTCCAACCTCAATACGATTCACCGCAATGAGAACTTCAGCACCAAGACCTGGTGCACCAATCATGGATGCGGTCACGACCATGGCCATGGCCATCATTAAGGTTTGATTCAAACCAGCCATGATGGTAGTGAATGCTTGTGGAATCTGAACCTTAATTAAAGTTTGAAGTGTTGTTGCTCCAAAGGAGCGTGAAGCTTCCACAATTTCAGGATTAACTTGACGAATACCAAGGTTGGTCAAGCGAATGATTGGGACAATCGCATAGATAATCGTGGCCATGACAGCAGGCACACGACCTAACCCAAATAAGAGTAGGGCAGGAATCAAATAAACAAACACTGGCATCGTCTGCATGGTGTCCAGCACAGGACGCATAATCATGTTCGCACGCTCACTTAAACTTAAGAGTAAGCCTAATGGAAAGCCAATTACGACACTTAAAATAACAGCTGTAATGACAATCGATAATGTGCTAATCATCAATGGCCATAAGCCAATCATACCAATCATAGACAGTAAGACACCATAAATAATGGACATCCAAAGACGTTTAGATTGTTTAAAGTAGAGTACAATCACCAGTAACACCAATACCCACCATGGAATAAAGGTTAAAAGATCAGAGATTGCTAGTAAGACGGTTGTTAAGCCTTGCCTGATAACCCTCAATACAGCATCAAAGGTGAGCGCAAATGAACGCACACCTTGATCGATAGCTGAAGTATCAATGGTTAACTGGAAAGGAAATTCATAAATCCAGTTCATAATATTCTCCTTGTTTTTTATTGTAATGCAGCAATGAGGGTATTAAACTCTTCTGCACTG
>CAYSNT010000082.1:0-5425 GCA_964432505.1 uncultured Erysipelothrix sp. | reverse complement strand
TCCTACAACCATTCCTCTTGGATAATCTGGAGAAGTAATCATTGTGTGATAATAAGGAATATCTTTGAGCTGATTTGCATCAACCATGGTTAATGTTTTCACTTCTTTGTCTTCATTGTTCAATCTTACCTCTTCTATTAACACATAAGCAACGTTTTCATCTATTTTAATATCTGATTCATCCTTGATCACTTGAGTACTCATGATTTCATAGCGTTCATTCATCATGATAAGCTGAAGTGATTGTAAAGGATCATACGCTTTCAGAGTGATATCAAAGATGATTGTTTTCTTTTTTGAAACTCCATTAATTGTTTCTGTATTAGAATATTCGGATTTAACACCACCACCATATTGAAAATGGTATGAGTTGCTTTGTTCAGTGAAATAATGTTCATTCTTGTCTTTATAAATGGTATAGAATCTAGCTATTTGAGGCATATTTGAAAAGACAGGTAATGATGCGGTAAATACTGTTTTCTCTTCATCATCACTAACGTGGATGTGTGTATTAGATTCAAAGAATTGTCCAGATCCCTTTGAATAACTATAGACTTCACCATCCTCACCAACATGTTTATCTTGAATAAAGTAAGTTTGACTGGAGTCGTTAATATCAAACGGTGGGTCAATATTGAATAAATCCTGACTCATAACAACATATATCCCAACCGGTGTTGGATCATTTTCCTGATTTAAGATTGGTTCTTCAGATTTAGCCAGTGCACATCCACTTAAGCTAATTAGCATAAAAGTGAATAATAGCTGTTTAATTTTCATCATCGTTCTCCTTGTTGAGTTCGCCATCAAATGAGAGTAAGTCTCCTACCTGACATTCTAAATAAAAACAAATTCGATTCAGAGTCGCAAAGCGAATGCCTTTGACCTGACCTGTTTTTAACAGCGACATGTTTGCTTCAGTGATGCCTACCTTTTCACATAACTGTTTACTGCTCATGCCCATGGCTTTCAATCGATCATCTAGATTGACTCTTATACCCATCAGATGAATCCTTCATTTTCTTCTGTGGTTTTGATGCCTGTAAACAAGATTGAAGATAGGGCATTGATAAGTAACGCAAAGATCATTTCAAACCATGGTACATCCAAAGATACACTGACATGGCTTAGAGAATGAAAGAAAATCAAGTTGAGAATTCCAATGAGTAGTGGACCTCCTAATGCTGAAAAGAAGAGCAAGATTGAAGTTGATTGCAGGGATTGAAGTGGTTTAATGCATTCAGCAGAGAATGTCTTACCTTGAATGATTTCAAGCAGGTGAATGATATGCTTAAGAATCAGTAGCATTAAACATGCCATAAAGGAGTTGAATACGAGTTGATAAAACGTAAAGAATTGATCCATGGAACTACTCCATGTGTTAATGAGTTCTTGATAGGGAAGAAAGAGTGTTGATGAAAGAAAAATAGCACTGACTAGACTAATCCATTGTAGAAGTTTGAAGCTTGTTTGAGGTTTTTTGAGCTGTGGAGAAACATGAAGTAATACCACAAGACCAATGAGTCCTAATATGATTAAACTGATCATGAACATCATGACAGGTTCTAGTTCACTCCAGCTCATCAGTGTTTTAACAAACGAGTAATTAAGTAGACCATAAACGCTGAAAAAGGTATAGGCACTTAAAACGATGAGTGTTAGTTTTACTGATAATGAAAGTGTCTTAATACGATAAACAACCACAAGAGGAATGCTTCCAATGAGAAGAAAGATGATCCATGCAAGGATGTTAAGGAGTGGACTCATTAAAGACAATGTCCTTAGTGAAGAAACAGTAAAGGTAAGAGGAAAGCTGATGATTTGAAATAAAAATGTGTTTAGGTTTGATCCATCAAGCCATAATAATGAAAAACCGAGTATCAAAGCCGTGATGATGATGGTGTTATAGAGACGACTCATAGAACCTCCAATTATCGTTTTACAATAATTATAAATCCATCATACACTATAAATTATTGTAAAACAATAATAAACTAACCTTATTTTCTAAACACTAGATTTCAAACATGTATAAAATATGCATTTTTAATACTGCGTTAGAAATTGGATTGTTTGAAAAAGGAACTTTTACTATGATGTGACTATCCCAAGGAGGTCAAAGATGAAACAGTGGATAAAAAACAGTTTATATATTATAGCCGGATTATTCGTAGGATTAACACTTGTACCTGCGTTTGCGAATTCTGTACTCAATACCACAAGCACACAAACTTCATTGATATCAGAAGCTGAGGCAATTGACTCCGCAATGAATCATACAGATGAAATGTTTGAACTTGTCAGTGTCCGATTAGATGCAGATGATAATGAGTTTGATATTATCTTAGTGAATGAATTTAAAACAGTGGATGTGGAAGTGAATGCAACTTCGGGTAAAGTTACGGATTGGGACGTCACATGGATTCGAAATGGATCACTCATTTCAGTTGAAGAAGCCAAATTCATTGCCTTACAACGTGCTGGAGAAGGATATACAGTCTCTTATGTTGATTTGGATGATGATGACGATTCATGGGAATATGATCTTCTCTTAGTCTCAGAAGGCTTTAAGATTGATGTTGAGATTGATGCTCAATCAGGGACAATTACTAAATGGGTTGCACAAGGATTAGTAAGCCAAGTGAATGAAGTGGAAGGTTTACTCAGTGCAGAAGAAGTTAAGGCGATTGTCTTAGCAAAAGCAGGTTCATCATATGTGGTTGTTTCCGTTGTGTTAGATGATGACGATGATGATTTGGATTATGATGTTGTGTTATCTTCACTAGACACTTACATTGAAGCTGAAGTGGATGCATTGACGGGTGAGATTGAAGATTGGGATGTGAAACGTTTTGTCTCAAATGATAGTGCTCAATCAAGTTTCAATGATTCCAGTTCTCAAGACAGTTTTAATGATTCCAGTTCTCAAGTTAGCTTTAATGATTCATCCTCATCCTCTAGTGATAGCAGTTCAAGTGGTAACTTGAATGTGCTTATCTCAAGAGAGCGAGCCATTGCGATTGCACGTGAGCGAATTGGAGAAGGTCCAATGTTAATTAAACTTGAATTGGATTATGATGATGGACGACCTTATTATGATTTAGAGTTTAAATCAGATGGTGTCGAATATGAATTTGAGATCGATGGACTCAATGGAACTATTTTAGAATTTGAAATAGATGATTAGTACTATAAGGTGGGCATGCATGCCCACCCTATTTTGAAAAAAGATAAGGTATAATAAAAACATGGTTCAACGTCAACGTCGTGTACAAAAGAAGATGATTATTGCCTTTGGGTTAAGTGGGATTGTTCTTATAGGACTACTTTCCTTAGTGACTTCTCGCATCATGGCAAGTTTTTTTATAAATCAAAGTGTGGAGTATGCGACGCAGTCATTGAATGTAGCAACTCAAGGTACACAAACTTTACTGGATGATTTGGTATCAGAATATGTTTTTTTATTCAGTGAGCATCCATTGATTCAAGAATTTACTTTAAATAACCCAAACAGTGTCTTTAACCTTACAACGTTTCTAAGTCAAACTGCATTGGCTGATCCTTTAGTGGATGCGATTTTATTTTATGATGTTAAGGAAGGGAGTGTGGCCTATTCCAATTCTGTGAATGGACAATTAGCGGATGTTAGTGAGAATGTTCTTTCCATTTCTTTGAATCAAACACTTGAATCTTTCCAATCAAATCCAACACGATTATTCCATCATCAAAGGATCAATGAAACGTATGTTTTAGCTCTTACACTCGCTTCTTATGATGACTTGGGAGTGTTAAGTGAAATGATGGTTGTGCATTTGAACGAGGATGTGTTGTCTTCACTTTTTACTGGGGCACAATCAGATTATGAGATATTGATTATCAATGAAGATAATGTGGTGATTGCGGACAGTGCACAACAATGGTTAGGTCAAACTTTTCCTTCTTCACTGAATTATGTTAATCCACTTCAAATCAACACACAATCACAGTATGTGCTTAATCAGTTTGCTGGTACACAATCATTGCTTGCCTATGCAAAACTGGAGGACTATAATCTTGTGTTCTTTCATGTGACTCCTTATCGTGTGATTGAATCAATCATTGTGAATGCTAATCGGGTCATCATTGGATTATTTATGGTGTTTGTATTCATTAATTTGCTTGTGTCGCATTTCTTGTCGCAACGTTTCTATGCACCTATTCAATCCATGGTTCATCAGTTTGTGAAGCAAGATTATCATGATGCTAAAGATGAGTTTGAACTCATTGAATCTGCATTGGTTGATCTTAATCAAAGTCAACAAGCTTCAACACTTAAAACATTATTTTCCTCATCAAACATTGATTCCAATTTAGATTTCAGTTTTATTTCTTTCCCGACTCGAGTGGTGGTGGTGCTCATGGCTGAAGAGCGAGTTGTACAAGAAGGGTGGGTCATCATGAGTGAAGGTGTATTTGCATCACTGGTGAGTGACAATGATCTTGATTATCTTGATGAGTATGAATCAAAGAGTATTGGCATTAGTGATCAATGTCTATCAATCGAAGGATTACGTTCTTCATATCGAAGTGCTTTAGCTGCTGCCCAGTACGCAGACACTTTATCGGATCAACACATTGTTTATTATTCGGATATTCGCCAAAATGACTATCTCACTGCTAAAACGGTATTGATGAATCAAGTGATGAATTATCTAACTTTGCATGCTTTCTCATCTTCGTTTAGTTTTGATGAATGTGCAGATGCATGTGGGTTTTCACTTGGGTACATCAGACAAGTGTTTAAAGAAACGCAAGGGACAGCGATCAATGATTATTTGATCACAATGAGAATCAACAAAGCTAAAGAATACTTAGAAACCACGATGTTAAGTGGTAAAGAAATCAGTGAAGTTGTTGGATATCATGAACCACGCTATTTTTATACTCAGTTTAAGCAACGTGTTGGTATGACAATAGAATCCTATCGATCATCAGTGAAGGAGAATCAAGATGAAAACTAGATTACAACAAATCAGTCTCATCTTTGTGTTGTTGCTTGCTCTTTTTGTGCTGCTTGATACTGTTTTGCTAGCTAGTTTCAATGCTTCTTTACCGACACAAGTTGAGCTATTGGATGATGAAGAGGTGAATCTTATCTTAGAACCTCAGATCGTGAGTTTTGATGATTTGATTGAATTTATTGATGAGGAGTTTGATGTTGATCGTATAGAGAATGTCACTTTAAGAGTCAATCAACAGCCTCTTGTGTATGAAGTGAATGTCATGATCAACAATCAAAATCATGTCTTAGAAGTGGATGCATATCGTTTGGTGGTGTTGCGTCGACGTATTCGCAATGTATTCCCTGAATACAACAGTAGAGATGACAATGATGATGATGACGATGATGATGACGATGATGATGACGATGATGATGATGACGATG
>CAYSNT010000081.1:0-5464 GCA_964432505.1 uncultured Erysipelothrix sp. | reverse complement strand
AACCCATTTTTTAAATTGGTTAGAAATCAATCTTTTCTTTGCATTTTGGACAACGCTTAGAATGTTTAGGTATCGCCTCGCCACAGGATGGACAATACCATCCCATGCCAACAGAAGTGGATTGCTCAGTTGGGTTCACAGTGTGTTTTTTCGGGGTCATGTCTGTGTTTTGTTGGGTAGGCTTAAATTCTGGAAGGGAATATCGTGGGTCTTTCATCGACGTGTGCTCACTTTCCTCATTGAAGAGTTGATTTAATAAAAACGAACCATAAATGTAGACAAAGACATTAAGATTTCTAGCACTGAGGAAACTGTTTGAGACAATGCTTAAGGTAAGAGAACCTATATTGCCAAACCATCCGCTCACCACAAAGGCTAACACAATCGCAATCCAGCGAGCTGAATCTTTCATGTTTTCGCGATCCTTAAGCAGTAAATACACATGAATCGCAAAGTAGGTGAAGAAGAAGAAATTTAAAGCTAACTTAATGATTCCAAAAGGAAAGAGGAATCCATTGAAGAAAACATCAGAGATAATCCCAAGAACAAATGAACTTATTAACAGTCCAACAAGTTGATTTTGACGGGTGTTTTTATCTAAAAAATAAAATCGTCTTAACATCTCTTTCATATCCATACCATCCTTGTCTAAGTATACCACTGAATGAGAGGTCTTTTCTGTCCAATTGATGTGACTTCACATCACTTCACACCAACTTATATTTGAAAGTATCACCATAAACCTATATTATAGTGAGTGATGAAAAAAAGAATATTGATTGCACTCCTCATTCTTTCAGTTGTCAGCGTCATAGCGTTGATTTTTTCACGTTTTAAAACATCACCACTTATTTGTAATCCATTGGAAACCATTTGTTTCAATGAAGATGAAACCATCAATTATAATGAACAATCCTTAGTGATTGCGGTTGAAACTCAAAATCAAAAAGACTATTTATCTTCAGTGCTACAACCTGTGTTGGAAAACACCACAGGTACTGTGTCCATCATTGTGAGAGAAAGCACGTCAGCTTTTACCTTCATGAATTCACCCATTGATATTGCGCTAGTGGACAAACAAGCAGCAGGCAGTTTATATCCTTACTTGCATCGTTTTGATCAAGAAGAAGTGAATCCCTATTTCATTGATTATGCTTCCAAGCATTTGGATGAAATCAATTATGATGGGGTTGCCTTCATTCCTGCCACCATTGATGGTCCATTCTTTGTGATGAATACGACCTTGTTAAGTCGTTTAGGGTATGACATCAATGATGTGGATGAACATGGTCGTCTTAATGCTTTAAACTCCTTTGAAGAAATCATGAGTGAAGGGGATCGATTAAGAGTTAATCGACCTTTGGTTGGAGCTCGTCGATTAACATCCTTGTTCCCATTGACCTTGGTGGAACCATGGTCACTGTATTCCTTTCTTACGCCTAATGGTTGGAACATGTATCCAACCAATGATGCCTATGATCATGGACTGGATGCACCTTTGTTTAAAGAAGCGCTTGAGCTCTTTGAACCATTGCTGTCCTATGAATGGGATTTAACAGGACAAAATCAAACGCAGTGGCGATATGAGAGTGAGTTGGTGAGTGGAACAGCTCCTTTTGCGATTAAAGTGCCATTCCTTAATCTTGAAGCCATTTCAAGTGTGACACGTCAAAACTATGTGGTAACACCCATGCCAACCATCGATGGAAGACAACCTTATACCTTAGCGCAAGTGAAAGGGTGGGTGTTTAAAGCCAGTGCTTCACCGGCATTAAGACAGCTTGTGATGGAGCAATTAACAAGTTATAACTTTACTCAGTTGCTTTTGTTGGAAGATCGAGAAGCGGTCATGATTGATCCTACACGCGTGAATGAATTTAAAGTAAGTGAGCTTCAGAAGCAAAAGATTCTTGCGGCTCAATTTACGTTGTCTCCACCTCTGTTTGCGTTACCCCATTTTCCTTCGGTGTTAGGATTTGATTTCTACACTCAAGGGGAACTGCTTCCAATCTTTAAAGAACTACAAACTCAAACCCTCACTCCGTCTCAAGCCCAAGAAGCGATTCTTAAAGCCTATGATCGTTGGGTGATTGAAAGAACGTATTATGAAACTCAACCTAACCCGTAACGAACAAGCCATGATGGTCATCAATGGCCTGTTTATCTTTGTGATGTCTTTGGCCAGTGTCTTTGTGAATGTGGTGTTGTATGTGATCAGTGGTTCCATTGTGACCATGACGTTGTATACCATCTTGCGTTTTGGATTGTTTCCTTTTGCGTTCATGTTAGGGGCAAAACTGTCCAATCAGCGAAAAATTGTTTTTTCACTTATCTTAGGATTAGCCTTACTTACCCTAGGGTTTTTAGGTGTGTTGTTTGCAACGCATTTACTGGAATCAGTATGGTTTTTGATTTACATCTTGGCCATCATTTTTGGGTTAGGAGAAGGCTTGTTTTGGTTTTCCATGAATGCATTAAATCAATTGGTCAGTTCTGAAGAAACACGCAATACCTATTTAAGTGTCATGGGTATGGTGAATGCTTTTGCGCAAATCATTGCCCCTTTATTAGCCACCCTCATTCTTTCCATCAGTGCCAGTGATGATCAAGGGTACACCTTCATTTTTCAACTCGTCATTGTCTTTATGGTTGTGATTATCTTCTTCGGGTTTAAAGTCAATTCTCCTTCCTTATCCACCCCATTTAGAATGAGAGAGTTACAGCTTTTCTCTAAACATAAAGACTTACAACTCATGAACATGACTCACTTTATGTTCGGATTAAGGGATTCCTTGGTTTTAGTGACCACAGGACTTTTGATCTATAATGCCACAGGGGGATCAGGCAGTGTGTATTCTCGTTTATTGGCGTTGTTTGCGCTGGTCAACATTGTGGCTTTTGAAGTGGTTCGTCGCTTCAATACCCCACAAAGAATGATGAGTTTCTTCATTTTTGGTGGTTTTATCATGACCTTCAGTTTACCTCTGCTTGTGTATATACCCACCTTACTTGGGGCAGCCACGTATGGATTACTGGCTTCATGGGCAGGGCCATTTTATGTGGTGCCGTTACAAACCATTGCGATGCGAGCCATTGGTTCTCACATGATGCACACCAACATGTTTTCTTTGGTCATTTCTCGTGAAATTGCCTTAACCAGTGGACGGGTGTTAGGCATGATGTTTGTGGTGGGATTATCACGATTCTTCCCAGTTCAATTCATTACCATCGCCGTTACAGTGCTCTCCATCTTTCCTTTAGGATTAACCTTAATCTCTTCATATGTTTTAAGACAAAAGGGGTCGACTGCGCTATAATAGGGGCATGAATGATTGGCCTATCTTTTCACAACCTCACAGTGCTAGACACCTTCAAAGCATCTTGCATGCTTTAAACATAGAACGTCAACACACCATCGTTTATCCCTCACAGGAACAACTCTTTAGGGCTTTTTCTTTGTGTCCTTACAAGCAAGTGAAAGTGGTCATTCTTGGACAAGATCCTTATCATACCCCACACGCAGCGGATGGCTTAGCTTTCTCCACTCCTGCGGGCATGAAGATGCCTCCATCATTAAGAAACATCTTTAAAGAACTGCATGATGATCTTAAGATGACACGTTTATCCACCGATTTATCAGATTGGGCAAAACAAGGTATTCTCTTATTGAATACAGTGTTAAGTGTACAAGCCCATCATGCGCATTCTCATGCCCATTTAGGATGGGAAGAATGGGTCAAGGAGGTTATCCTTGATTTAAACTTGTCTTCTTCTCCGATTTGCTTTGTCTTGTGGGGAAAACACGCACAAAAATATGAAACCTATATCACGAAGCCGCATCATATGATTTTAAAAAGTGCCCATCCATCCCCACTTTCAGCCCATCAAGGTTTCTTTGGATCCAAACCTTTTTCAAGGATCAATGCTTTTTGTCTTGAACACAACTTACCACCGATAGAATGGAGTGATCAATCATGATCTATTTCACCTCACTACAGACCGCTCTTGATACCATTAGTCAAAGAACATCCTCTTCGACCTTTGGGTTGAAGTTATTCAAACAATGCATGGAAGATTTGGGTAATCCGCAATACAAACTCAACTGTGTCCATGTGGCAGGCACCAATGGGAAAGGGAGCACTTCCAGCTTCATTGCGACCATTGCCCAAGAAAGTGGGCTTAAGGTAGGGTTATACACCTCTCCATACTTAATTCATCACAATGATCGTTTTAGAATCAATGGACAAGACATGAGTGATGAAGATTTACTTAAATACATCAACATGACCACTCATTTATGGGACAAATATGCATTGACCATGTTTGAAATTGATACCCTCATTGCGATCTGGTATTTTCAAGATCAAAAAGTCGATTTAGCTGTGTTTGAAGTAGGTTTAGGAGGTCGCTTGGATGCGACCAATGTGATTCTTCCTTTAGTGAGTGTGATTACCACCATCGGTTTTGATCACATGGATTTTTTAGGAGATCGTCTTGATTTAATTGCGTTTGAAAAAGCTGGCATCATTAAAGAAAACACACCGATCATTTCCTATTCGCAAGGCCCTTTGGTGGATGAAGTGTTTGAAAGGGTAGCACACGAAAGAAAGGCTCCCTATATCCTAAGCAGTGTAGCCACTCAGAAGAGTGTGGATTTGTTTTCGCAAGTCATTGAAAAAGAGGGTGTAGAATACACCTTATCCATGAATGCGAAGTATCAATGCATTAATGCTTCTTTAGCCATTGATTGTGCTCAACTGCTCATGAAGCATTATCCAAGGATAACTCAAGAACATATTCATGCAGGTTTAAAGAAAACGGTGTGGTTTGGTCGTTTTCAAAAGATCAGTGAATCCCCACTCATCATCATTGATGGAGCTCATAACATCAATGGGATGGAAGCCTTGGTTCAATCCTTATCCATTCTTCCTCAACCCATCCATGTCTTATTTTCAGCCATCATGGGGAAAGATCATGAAGGTATGTTGGAGGTGTTACAACCCCATGTGGCTTCCATTACCGTCACTGAATTTGATTTCTATCGCAAACAAAAAGCCAGTGTGTTGGCCATCAATGAAGCGATTCACATCATTGAAGATCCACATGTTGCCTACCTTGATTTAAGGAATAAACTCACCACAGGTACAGGCATTATTTGTGGCTCACTGTATTTCTTGTCTTACATACTTAATCATGTGATTGATACAAAGGAGAACACTCATGAACCTCTTTGATTTATTCTTTACCAATATTGTACAAGGCATCGCAGTCATCAGTATATTCTCACTGCTTGTGTTTTCCTATTGGATTTCAAAACCAGTGTGGACTACCAAAGTGTTGGTCAGTCTTAGTTTACTGGTTGTTTTATCTGTCATTCTTCAACGCTTTGGCATCATGATTCCATTGTTTGGTTTCCCAAGTTTTCGCATTGATTTCTTGCATCTTCCCCTCATCATGGTTGGAG
>CAYSNT010000080.1:0-5484 GCA_964432505.1 uncultured Erysipelothrix sp. | reverse complement strand
GGACTTTTATTGACATTTCACAATTCTATCACTATAATTGCGATATACAGTGAAATATCCTGTATTCTCATTAAGGAGGAGAAATGAAAAAATTATTATCTCTTGCGGTAATGGCTTTAGTTGCTCTTTCTCTAGCTGCGTGTGCTCCAACACCATCAACACCAGCTGAAGGAAAAGGAACAGTTGTTATCGGGACTCCTGCATTTAGCGGAAACTTAATCGCCGGCTTTGGAAACAGTGCTTACGACGTAATCGTCCGTGATATGATCTGGGGTTATTCTACTTATACCACTACAATCGGTGGTGAAATCGTTTTAGACGAAACTGCAGTTGAAAAGGTAACAACAGCTTTAGATGATGCTGGGAACAAAACTTATACATTTGAGTTAAACCCAAATCTAAAATGGTCTGATGGAACTAAGATTACTGCCGATGACTATGTATTCGCAATGTTATTTGCCGCTTCACCAGAATGGGCTGCAGCAGGTGCTGTTTCTACAGCTGGTCGTGAGTTAGTGGGATACACTGCTTACAACGCTGGTGAAACAGAAGTATTCGAAGGGGTTAAGAAAATCAGTGCTACATCATTCTCATTAACGATTGATGCTGCTAACTTACCTTACTTCTATGAAACTTTATATGTTGCAGTTGCACCATCTCCACTACATGTTTGGGGTAAAGGTGTTGCAATTGGTGAAGATGGATCATCATTAACTGGTGACGTTACTGCTGCTGCTTCTTATGTCGCAGGTACTGAGCGTTTTGCACCTTCAGTAGTTTCTGGTCCTTTCACATTCGTATCCAACATCGACAAACGTATGACTACTAAGTTTAACCCTGAGTTCTTAGGTGACTACCGTGGAAATAAAGCTAAACTTGACACAGTTATCGTTCAAGAAGTTAACCAAGATTTAGACGTTGACTTAGTTATCGCTGGTGAAGTTGACATCGTTACTGGTGTTATCCAAGATGACAAGATCAAAAAAGCAATCGTATCTGATCAAGTTGAACTTGTTAACTACAAACGTAATGGTTTTGGATTCATTAGTTTCACCACTGACTTCGGACCTACTGCTGATCTTAACTACCGCAAAGCTGTTGCTCACTTAATTGACCGTCAACAATTCGTTACTACTATTCTTGGTGGTTACGGTGCAATGGTTAACTCTGAGTATGGACTTGCACAATGGATGTATGATGCTAAAGCTGCTGAACTCAATGAAAACCTCATTAACTATGTTGTTAACATTGATGAAGCTAACCGTTTATTAGATCTTACTGAATGGAAATACGAAGCTGATGGAGTTACTCCATGGGATGCTACAAAAGCTGCTGAAGGATATTGGAGACACAATAAAGATGGTGAAGTTTTAGTTCACAATCACTTTGGTTCAACAAACAACCCAATTTCTGACTTAATTAACACTGAGTGGCCTAAAGGCATGAACCAAGCAGGTATCAAATTCTACTTAGAATATGGTGATTTCAATGCATTGCTAGCTAACTACTATGTTGAAGATCCTGACAACCGTTTCTTTAATTCATACAACTTAGCAACTAACTTCTCAGTCGCTTATGACCCATACTACTCACTACACAGTGACTTCTATGGCCAATACAGCCAAAACCCTACTGGTACAAACGATCCTGAAATTGACCGTTTAACTAAGGCAATGAGAAGCTTAGAACCTACTCAACGTGAAGAGTACTTAGAACTCTGGTATGAATACCAACTATACTGGAATGCTAACTTACTACCACAACTACCTCTCTATTCTAACGTGTACTTCGATGTATATAACGTTCGTGTTCAAGGGCTAGCTACTAACCCATTATGGACAGTTGGACGTGCAATTATCGACGTATCTGTTGCAGAATAAGTCAAAATTTTATATACTTAACTGAAGGGGATAGTCTAGTACTATCACCCTTTAGTTTCTATAAGGAGATACACTATGCTTAAATTCTTGCTCAAGCGAATCATCCTATTAATCCCAGTGATTTTTATCATTTCCGTAATGTTGTTTGGGATGTTCAAATTAATGCCAGGGGATCCTGTTCGTTTAATGTTACCACCAGATTTGAAATCACAAGCAGAGCGTGAGTATTACACGCAGATTTATCGTGAAAGACTTGGCCTTGATAAATCCATTCCTGAACAGTACATAGCTTGGGTTGGAAACTTAGCGCGTCTTGATTTTGGAACATCCATTACGAACAATAGACCAGTTCGTGAAGTTATTGCACGTCCTCTTCGTAATTCAATTGTCTTGAATAGTTTTTCTATTGTCTTTGCATTTATTATATCCATACCAGTAGGAATTAAATCCGCTGTTAAGCGACACTCTTTCTTTGATTCCTTTTGGCAAGTGTTTTCACTCGTTGGATTATCGATACCAGTATTCTTTATTGGTTTAATATTGATTTACACCTTTGCGATTCAAATGCGTATTCTTCCTGCAGGAGGAATGCCTCGTATGACTGATGATGGAAGTTTCAGATACTTCCTTGAATGGTCACGATACATCATTCTTCCGGTTACTACCTTGACAATAGGTTCTTTAGCCGGAACCACACGGTATGTACGTAATGCGATGATAGAAATTATTGGTAAAGACTTTATTCGAACTGCTCGATCTAAAGGGCTTAATGAAAAAGTCATCATTTACACACATGCATTTAGAAATGCTTTGATCCCTGTCGTAACACTCGTGGCTGGTTCATTGGTTGCTCTATTTGGTGGATCAGCGATTACTGAAAGTATCTTCGCTTGGAACGGTATTGGTCGAGTTCTCATTGACTCACTCAATAACCGAGACTACATGGTTGTATTAACCATGAATATCTTCTACGCTGTACTATCATTAACTGCTAACTTAATTATGGACATTGGATACGCTTTAGTTGATCCACGTGTTAAGTTAAACTAAGGGGTAATCAACATGTCAAATTCAAACAACACAAATCCATATTTAAAAGCGCTCAGATCTTTTGGGCGTACCATCGGTTCACTTTTCACTTTTGGATCAGCTAAAACTTCAAAACGCAGTGTTCTTGAAGAAGAAGCAATCACATCACCAGGGAAAACAATCGTTAAAAACTTTTTTCGTAACAAACTTGCCATTACAGGATTAACAGGTTTGATCTTAATGACTGTCTTCGTGTTCGGTGGTTCTCAAGTTGTCCCTTTTAACTTATTGGCGGGGGAATGGGCTCACAAAAATTTACCTCCATCAAACAACATGTTAAAATTACCAAATGCTTTAATCACCGCAGGGATTGATGATATTGTTTCTGGTCGTAGTTTTTCAGTGGGGTTGGACAAAAGTGGTAAAGTTCATGTCTGGGGTGTTGAAGTTTCAGATGTTTTCAGCATACCTCAAGAGGTTCAATCTTCTACAATTGTAAAGATTGCAGCAGGTGATGAACATGTATTAGCGTTATCATCGACTGGTAAACTTTATGCTTGGGGAAATAACTCCTTCGAACAAGGTTCTGTTCCAATGAGCATTGGGAATATTTTAATGTTAGAAAATGTAGTCGATATTGGTGGAGGTGACATTTTTTCATATGTCATCACTGATAAAGGACGTTTATATGTTTGGGGTGGTACTTTATCTAATGGATTAGATATTGTTCCAACTCGTTTGCAAGGTCGTTTAGTTTCTGGTGGTGCTTCAACTGTAAGTATGCTACTTCTTACTAATGATCAAACAGTTGAATACCATGGTGCGAGAGGGACTCAAATTGCTGATATTCCTGCGTATTTAATGAATGGAAATGTTAAAGTTCAAAAAGTCGTTGCAAGTATTTATACTGGACTTGCTTTAGATACAAATGGATTTATCCATCAATGGGGATTTGCTGGGAATGGTATGCGTGATGTACCGGAAAAAGTAAGTTTCAACGATCCTAATCGTATTGCTTTCCAAGATATTCGTGCAGGTAGAAGACATTTTGTGGCTTTAGGTTCCGATGGTAATGTTTATGCATGGGGTGATAATGAATTTGGACAAATTGAGGTTCCAGCAGCATTAAAGCAAGGTAAAACCGTTTCCATTCATACTGACTTCTACCAAAACTATGGTGTACTTGAAGATGGGTCTGTTGTCACATGGGGCCTAAATGGATTCATTTTAGGAACTGACGACAACGGAAAAGACATCTTTACCCGACTCATTCATGGTGGTCGTATCACGATGACAGTTGGAGCTGTTGCTGTTCTTATTTCAACATTCTTAGGAGTGTTAATTGGACTAATAGCTGGTTTCTATGGTAAATGGGTAGATAACTTACTCATGCGTTTTGCGGAAATTGTAAGTTCATTCCCATTCCTACCTTTAGCAATCACGTTATCTGCATTCTTAACTGGCCAGTTAGATCAAAATCAACGTATCTTAATGATCATGGTTATTCTTGGGATTATTAGTTGGCCTGGATTAGCACGTTTAGTTCGTGGACAAATTCTAGCGGAAAGAGAAAAAGAATTTGTGCTTGCTGCTCGTGCGTTAGGGATTAAATCCAATAAAGTAATCTTAAGACATATCTTACCTAACGTCATTAACTTAGTAATTGTTAGTATGACACTCAGTTATGCAGGTAGTTTATTAACTGAAGCTGGGCTTTCATTCTTAGGATTTGGGGTTGTACCACCAAATCCATCATGGGGTAATATGCTCACTGGAGCACAACGTCCTGAAGTAATTCAATTCTACTGGTGGAGATGGATTCTACCTGCATTAGCGGTACTATTCACTGCATTAAGTGTCAACCTTGTTGGGGATGGATTGCGTGAAGCAATGGATCCTCGAGCAAACGAGAAGTAGGAGGTAAAAATGACGAAACTACTAGAAATTAAAAATCTGCATACCTACTTTACGACTCGTAGAGGGCTAATTAAAGCCGTGAATGGTGTTTCCTTATCTGTTGAAGAAGGAAGAACTCTAGGTGTTGTAGGTGAATCCGGAAGTGGAAAATCGCAAACAGCGATGTCAATCCTGCGTTTATTTGAAAGAAATCAACGCATCTTTGATGGTGAAATTCTATTTGAAGGAAAAGACTTATCTAAAATGAGTGAGGCAGAACTTCGTAAAGTTCGTGGAAATGATATTTCAATGATTTTCCAAGAACCAATGACCAGTCTAAATCCTGTTTTCACAGTCGAAAGACAAATTTCTGAGGTGTTAATGTTACACCAAGGAATGAGTGAAAAAGAAGCGAATGCAAAGTCAGTTGAAATGCTTCAAGCTGTGAAAATTCCAAATGCAAAAGAATTGGTTCATCAATATCCATTCCAGTTATCTGGAGGGATGTCACAACGTGTAATGATTGCGATGGCACTTGCATGTAAACCAAAACTACTGATTGCAGATGAACCAACAACTGCATTAGATGTTACCATTCAAGCGCAAATCCTGCGTTTAATGAATGATCTTAAGCGTGAAACAAAGACTTCCATCATGTTTATTACACACGACCTTGGTG
>CAYSNT010000079.1:4807-5892 GCA_964432505.1 uncultured Erysipelothrix sp. | reverse complement strand
GGTGTCCCGTGAGGGGCTCGAACCCACGACCCACTGATTAAGAGTCAGTTGCTCTACCAACTGAGCTAACAGGACATTGCTATTAGATTATACCACTCTTCATTCATTTTTCAAGTTTTTGTTCATATGTTTCTGGTTGGATTTTGTTCATATGTTTTGATGTTGAGAAAGACAAAGACTATAATCATTTCAAAAGGAGATTGATGATGAAAAAGAATGTTGGTAAGAAAGATGCCATGATTCGCTATGGTATCGCTGTTGGTGCATTAGTCGGAGCCATCCTACTGCCTGAGTATAGAACCCTTCTGTTGATTGCAAGTGCAGCATTAGCACTAACAGCTTATGTAGGCTTGTGTGGGTTATACAAAATTCTAGGGATTAATACCTGTCCATTGGACCAACAATAAATCACAGTCATGATGACTGTGATTTTCTTATGGATGAATGAAGATTTTCATCTCAAGGGGTTGAAGTGTCAGTTTAAACACCTTTGGAAGAAAGACACTTTCTTCTTTTAAATGCACTTGATACTCCCCTTCATAGTTTGAAGATAAATGAACGGTGATCTCTTGCGTGGTTTGACTTAAGTTAGTGAACACTAAGACCTTATTGCTACTGCCTTGTTTTTGTCGAAGAAAAGACAATACTGAACTGTTCTCGTCTTCAATCCACACGGTGGAATGCACTTGATTGGTGGTTTCCAGTGCTTCATTGCTTGTTTTTAATTGAATCAGTTCTTGATACACTGATGTTAAATCATAGTCATTCCATTCTATCTGATCCTTTTCAAAAAACAACAACTGCTTTTCTAAACTGGACTCTTGACCGTTATAGATTAAAGGCATGCCAGGGAGCAAGAATGTTAATGCCCGTGCTAAAGGCATGTGTTTTTTATAGAGTTGAGATGGAATTCCATTCCAGGAGTTTTCATCATGATTGGAAGTGAAAATCATTGGGAAATTCCCTTGGGGATACATACGATGTGAATCACTTAGATAATCAAGAAACAATTGGTCATTATCATTTCCATTACCAATGCTCTTGAACACTTTCATTAGTTCCCAACCACCATAATTAGCATGAAA
>CAYSNT010000079.1:0-4707 GCA_964432505.1 uncultured Erysipelothrix sp. | reverse complement strand
GTTGTAATCCACTCATGATCCCATCCGGTATGGTTGATCACCAAATCAAGAATGACTTTAAAACCTAAAGCATGAGCCTGATCAATCAGAGCTTTTAAGTCTTCTTTAGATCCAAATTCTGGATTAACCTCCATGTAATCGCGGATTGAATAATATGACCCTAGACTACCCTTTCTTCTAACTTCACTGATAGGATGAATGGGCATCAACCACAAAAGATTCACTCCTAATGCTTTTAAACGAGGAAGATCCTCTATAACTTGTTGAAAAGTGCCTTCTGGTGAGTACTGTCGTACATTAATCTCATATATCACCGCTTGCTTAAGCCATTCTGGTTGCGGAACAAGCGAGGATTTAATTTGATGAGTTGCTCCAATGAGTCGTGGTGCTATCACTTCTACAGTCTTGAGTGAGTCTATGAGTGTACACTCATCTCCTTGTCGTTGAGCATAAGGACCACATGATGCATCATGTGGACTGCAGCCTCCTAAAACCATGGATATTAAAAGGATGATCATTAAAACTTTCATATTACTTTCTCCGATGTGTCATCATTATACCATGAACCGTTCAACCCAACCTTTCAATACAAACCAATCATGATAAAATACAGACAAGAGGTAATTATGAAACAAATTCAACGACTTAATGACATCATTGCTTTCAATCAACATAATCCTGATATCTTGGCTTTTATTGGTTTAGGTTCAATGGATGAAACCTATCGCTTAGATGCTTATTCTAATGTTGATTTCTTTATCATTGTTAATCCTAGCTTAAAACCTATACTTTACAATGATGTGACTTGGCTCAATGTCTCTCCTATCGCATGTTGGTTTCAAGAAACCATGGATGGTTTAAAAGTAGTGTATGAAGATGGTATTTTGCTAGAATTTGCAATATTTACATTGGATCAACTTCCTCACATTGAAGAAAGTGGTGGAAGAATCTATTTTCTTAAAGAAGGAATTAGTGTCGAGGATGTGATGGTAAGAAAACCAAACACCATGACCTTTAACTTTGAGAAAACATTGAACATGCTGTATGCTCATTGTTATATTGGAATGATGCGTGAGCGACGTGGTGAACATGTGGCAGCCCATACTATGATTCAAGTCTATGCTGCTCATGAACTGTGTGAGTTGTGTAATCCTACGGTGGATGATCGCTTTGTGGTGGAACGTCGAATTGAACAAAGATTAGAACTCGATTTTTCACGTTTATACCCAGGCATTCAACATAATCAAGCCTGTGTACAGTTCATCTTAGAAACATGCAAGAAGCATGGATGGATCCATGCTTCAATGATACGTTTAATAGAATCTCTTTATACAGACTAAATTCTTGGTTTAGGTTTGTAATGCGTATGTAAATACTTATGCGCCACATCACTACCTGGTTGTTTTAAGAATTTCTCATACAACTGAATGATGGCAGGATTCTCATGAGATTTTCGAAGTGGAGCATCTTGGTCGAGTTGATAAATCGCTTGACGACGTTGCTCAATGATGTTGACATTTCCATGATGATACGGTTGTCCACCTCCACCAATGCATCCTCCAGGACATGCCATGATTTCAAGCAAATCATAATGAACTTCATCATTCTCAATAGCATTAAGTAGTTTTCGTGCATTTCCCAGTTCATGAGCAATGGCAACATTGAGTGTTTTTCCCCCCACATCAATGCTAGCACTTCTGATGCCATCAAATCCTCTTAATGACTCAAATCTGACTTCTTTAAGTGGTTTTCCTGTTAACATCTCATAGGCTGTACGAATAGCCGCTTCCATCACACCACCTGTAGTACCAAAGATGACAGCAGCTCCAGTGGATTCTCCTAACGGATGATCAAAGTCACTCTCATGAAGCTGATTAAAATCAATGGCTGCTTCTTTAATCATGCGTGCAAGCTCTCTTGTTGTAAGCACATAATCAACATCCATAAACCCCTCATCATTAAATCCTTCTTTTGACGCTTCTGCTTTCTTTGCCACACATGGCATGATGGCAACTGTCACAAGATTGTGGATATCAAGATTGGCTTCTTTGGCATAGTATGTCTTGGTAATAGCTCCCATCATTTGTTGTGGGGATTTACATGTGGAAGGTACATCCACTAAATTTGGAAACTGTTGTTCAATGAAGTTAACCCAAGCTGGACAACAGGAGGTCAGCATTGGTAATCTACCTCCTGCTTTGACACGCTCAACAAATTCATGAGCTTCTTCAATGACGGTTAAGTCAGCGGCAAAGTTAGTGTCAAAGACCGAATTAAATCCAAGGCGACGTAAAGCCATAACCACTTTCCCTGTTGAAATTGTACCTGGATCTTGTCCAAACGCCTCAGCTATCGCAACACGAACTGCTGGAGCAACCTGAACACTGACATGTTTGTTAGGGTTATTGATTTCACGCCAAACATGGGGTGTGGAGTCAATTTCTGCCAATGCTGCAGTTGGACAAACCGATGCACATTGACCACAATAGGTACAACTGGTATCTTGAAGATCGAGATGGAATGCTGTGGACACGGTGGAGTCAAAACCACGATTCACGGCAGAAAGAACGCCGACAGTTTGCATCTCATCACACATAGTGATACAACGACGACACATAATGCATTTATTGGGGTTTTTGAAAATAGAGAACGATGAATTATCAATTGGATGATTCATTTTTTCACCTGGATAGTGAATTTGACGAATGTTCATTTCATGAGCTAAACTTTGAAGTTCACAATCAAGGTTCTTAACACACATTAAGCAATCTTGAGGATGATTGGATAGGAGTAATTCTAAGTTAATACGCCGTGCCATAATGGCTTTCTTTGAATCCGTTAAGATACGCTGACCTGAGGTAACTTCTTGAGCACAAGAAGGCACTAAAAGTTCTCTTTTTTCATCCTCTACCACACAGATACGACATAAGGCTTGTCGATTGACGACACCAATGTCATGTAAATCAAGATGACACAAGGTTGGAATATGCATACCTACTTTAGCAGCAGCTTGTAAGATGGTTGTTCCTTTAGGGACAGTCACAGGAATATCATTGATATAGCAGGTGACCATACGTTTGATAATACTCATGCTTTTCACCTCCTAAGGTCGAATGATTGCATTGACAGGACATGCACTGAAGCATGCACCACAAGCAATACATAAAGATTCATCAATCACATGAAGCTGCTTAACCTTACCTTCAATACAGGTTACAGGACAACTTCGTGCACACTTCGTGCATCCAATACACTTAGCTGGATCAATACTATACGCTTTCTTCTTTGTTCGATAAGCATACGCTTCATATTCTTCTCTAAAGTGAGTCAGTGTTGATAAGACAGGATTAGGAGCGGTTTGGCCTAGTCCACACAGTGATGACCATTTAATGATTTCACCTAATGAGCGTAAGCTTTCAAGATCCTCAATACTACCTTGCATGGAAGTGAGTCTCTCCAATATTTCCAACATGCGTTTTGTACCAATACGACACGGAGTACATTGTCCACAGGATTCATCTTGAGTGAAATCAAGATAAAATTTAGCCACTTCTACCATGTCTGAATCTTCATCCATAACAATCATTCCACCACTACCCATCATTGCTCCAATGGCTTTAAGTGATTCATAGTCAATAGGTGTATCGAAGTATTTCTCTGTGATGACACCTCCACTTGGCCCACCAATTTGAATCGCTTTAATTTTTCGATCTTTTGGATGTCCTCCACCAATATCATAGACAATTTCTCTAAAGGTAGTTCCCATAGGAACTTCCACTAAACCAATGTTTCTAACATGACCTGCTAACGCAAAGACCTTAGTACCAGGAGACGTTGAAGTTCCAATGTCTCTAAACCACGCACTACCTTTCACGATGATGTTAGGAACATTTGCTAAGGTTTCCACGTTGTTCACCACGGTAGGTTTTCGATGATAGCCACTCACGGAAGGATAGGGAGGTTTATTCTTAGGTTCTCCTCGTCCTCCTTCAATGGAACGAATAAGCGCGGTTTCTTCACCACACACAAAAGCACCAGCACCAATCTTAATGGAGATATCAAAGGACATCAGTGTTCCTAAGATGTTAGTTCCTAAAAGTCCATAGGCTCGTGCTTGTTCAATGGCAATTTGAAGACGATGGGTTGCTAAAGCATATTCTGCTCGAATATATATGAATCCTCGTGTTGCTTTGGTTGCGTAAGCCGCAATGATCATACCTTCAATAATGCTATGAGGATCACCTTCACATATAGCACGATCCATGAATGCCCCAGGATCTCCTTCATCCGCGTTACAAATAATGAATTTCTCATTGGTTTCTTCTAAATAGGCAACTTCCCATTTTACCCCAGTGGAGAATCCTCCTCCACCTCGTCCTCGAAGTCCTGATTCATTGATGCATGTGATGACTTCAAAGGGTGTCATTTCACTGAGTGCTTTTGATAAAGCCGAGTAGCCACCATTCGCAATGTACTCATCAATGATTTCTGGATCAATATGACCACAGTTCTTTAATGCAATACGGTGTTGCTTCTGATAAAAATCCATGCTTGATGCATCAATGGAAATCTCATCACTATGAGGATTACGATAAAGGAGTCGCTTAACAATTCTCTTGTTTAAAATGTGTTCATTAAAGATTTCATCAACATCTTCAACCTTCACTTGGACGTAATGATAATCGCCTGGTTCAATCCTTAAAATTG
>CAYSNT010000078.1:0-5897 GCA_964432505.1 uncultured Erysipelothrix sp. | reverse complement strand
AAAAAATCGATGAAGGAAAGAAGTAACCTACTATCAAGGTATCAGTGAGTTAGGAGAGTGAAAACTAACACCAATTGGAGTAGATGAATAACATTCTGAAGATCCTTACTGAAACGTTGTGCGTAGGCTAAGGCGGGTGCATCCGTTAAAAATGCTAGACTTGCTAGAGTCAAAAGAGACCAACAACATTGGTAATTTGGGTGGCACCGCGGATAAAACATGCTTATTCGTCCCATAGTAATCATCACTATGTGACTAATAGGCTTTTCTTTTGGTCTTTATGGAAAAGGAGACACCATGAAAAACAAACATCAACTTATCAATGAATTAAAACAGGTATTTAGTCAAACGCTGTGCAATGAATTGAATTTGACTCGAGTTGAAGCTCCACTCTTTGTCTTAAGTGACAGTGGACTACAGGATGAACTTGATGGAAGACAATCATCCATTTCTTTTAATGTGTCGTCTGGTAAGCAAGCTGAGATAGTGCATTCACTTGCTAAATGGAAACGTCTAGCATTAAAGCGTTATGGATACAAGGTGTATGAAGGAATTCTTACAGATATGAAAGCCATTCGTACAGGTGAAATACTTGACTCTCTTCACTCTTACTATGTTGATCAATGGGACTGGGAGAAAGTAATTGATGTGGAAGATAGAAATATTGACTATCTCAAAAAGATTGTCAATCAAATCTATCAATCTATTCTAGACACTGTGACGTGGATGCAGTTTCAAGGCTATGAAGCACCAAATTTACCGAAAAAAGTGCTGTTCATTAGTTCAGAAGAACTACTTCAACGCTATCCTTTACTAACATCCAAACAACGTGAAAATGAGATATGTAAAGAATTTGGTGCTGTATTCATACTTGGTATTGGAGCGAAGCTAAGTGATGGTTTTATTCATGATGAGCGAAGTCCTGATTATGATGACTGGTCACTTAATGGTGATTTACTTGTCTATTCAAATATACTTAAACAAGCTGTGGAACTATCCTCTATGGGGATCAGAGTCAATAAGCATTCTCTACTCCAACAATTAACAACATCCAACACACTCAATAGAATCGATAAGCCTTATCATCAAATGATTCTAAATGGACAACTACCTTACACCATTGGGGGAGGAATAGGGCAATCCAGATTGTGTATGTTTCTGCTTCAACAACAGCATATTGGACAAGTGCAATGTTCATATTGGGAAGAAACCACTTATGATCAATATGAAGATATATTGTAGATTGATGAACTATCCATACTTTTTTAGTAGGATAAGAAAGTTATAAGGATAAGTATTAAAACATGTGATTCTTATGTGAATCACATAATTCGATGGATAGTCAATGCAGAACGCGACTAAGCGTTCTTTTTTGTGTTAAAATAGCATCAATAAAGGATGGTGATGATATGAAGCATATCATTGGATTAGTTGAAGATGAAAAAGATCTTGGTGAACTTGTCAAAAGCTATCTAGAACGAGAAGGGTATCAAGTTAATGTGTATATGACCTATCAAGCAGGATTAGCCCATGTGGCTGATGATGTTTCCATGTGGATATTGGATATCATGCTTGATGAGAAAAGTGGGTTTGATTTATTAGAGAAGATTCGCTTTAATAAACCTTCCATACCTGTCATTTTTATGTCCGCTCGTGATCAAGAGTTTGATCGCATTATTGGTTTAGAAAAAGGATCAGATGATTATATCACCAAGCCATTTTCGCCTAAGGAACTGGTATTACGTGTCAACAATGTTTTAAAACGTGTATACAAAGAAGGATTCTCAATCTTAGAGATTGATGGTTATGTAGTGGATGAAAACCAGCGTAAAGTGTTTTCCAATCAACTGGATTTAGAGTTGACCACCAAGGAATTTGATTTACTGATCTTGTTTGTGAGAAACAAAGGCGTTGCATTCTCACGTGAGCAAATCCTCAATAAAGTATGGGAAACCAATTATTATGGCTCTGATCGTGTGGTTGATGACACCATGAGACGCTTACGAAAGAAATGTCCTAACCTAACGATCGCAACCATCTATGGCTATGGATACCGTTGGGGATGAGTTATGTTTAGACGATTCTATAAACGATTATCATTAGCTCAACAACTTCTTGGGGTAATGTTAATCTTTATTACTGTGTTTTCAATCTTGTTTTTGTCCATTCTTTCCTTAAACATTGATGCATTTGTTCGTAATCAAATGTATGGTATTATCAAGCGTACACAAAACAACATCATTTATAACTATCGACTCTCTTTACGAGAAGAGCTTTTGTATGGTGCTAATGATCCTAATATTATTCACGTCATCTTTACTCATAATGGTGATGTGATCACATCCAATAATTTACCTTTAATTTCCAACACGTTATTCTCAGAGATTAAGGAATTTGCACTTTCGCAAACCACAGGAACGCAAGACTACATTTCCCATTCAGATCATCGTAAGTTGCTTTATACCATTACACGTATTGATCCTGATACTGCCATCATGACAGCCATCTCAAACAACTATCGTGATGAATTTAAAACATCATTACTCAATAACACGGTCAATATCTTAGTAACAGTCACAGGGATTCTGTTTTTGCTTTTGATGGCTTGGGTAGCAACCATCATCCGTCCACTGAATCAAATTCGATCATATGTGGAAAAGCGACGATTGGGTCAGGATGTTCAACTTAATGTGGACCGCGAGGATGAAATTGGCGATTTAGCCAAAGCTTTAGTGGCCATGAATATTGAAGTGAAACGGGCGTATGAACAAAAAGAAGAAATGATTCATAACATTTCTCATGATTTAAAAACACCTATCGCAACCATACGTTCCTATTCTGAAAGTATTTTAGATGGTGTTTATCCTTATGATACGCTAGAAAAAAGTGTGGATGTCATTCTTCAACATGCCAACCGCTTAGAAGCTAAAGTCAAAGGATTACTGACCCTTAATCGAGTTGATTATGTGTCGAAAGATCCTACCATGATGGTGAGCATTGATATGAAGAAAGTGGTGGAAGAAGCCATCCTTTCCATGAAAGTCATTCGACCTAACATTAATATTGAAATGAACATTGAAAATCATACTTTTTTTGGGATTGAAGAACCTTGGAGAATACTGTGTGAGAATTTGATTGATAATGCTTTAAGATATGCACAGACAAAGATTGTGATTAAGGTGAAGGGTAAAACCTTAGAAGTGTTCAATGATGGTGAACCCATTGAAGCAGAGCGTATTCATCGTTTGTTTATTCCTTATGAAAAAGGCAAGAATGGTAATTTTGGTCTAGGATTAGCGATTGTAAAGAAGATTGCGAATACCTTCAATTGTACTGTGAGTGCAAGGAATCATAAAGAAGGTGTTAGCTTTATTGTGAAGGGGAATTAGGAATACTTTTTTAAAAACATGTGTAGAACCATAACTTTTTGTATATATAATAAATGAACTGATATAATGATGAAAAGTAGGGGGAAATACAATGAAGTGTCCATATTGTCAAGAAGAAATGATTCAAGGCTATATTTATGGAGATCGATATCCATTAAAGTGGCTACCTGCCACACAAAAACTTATTCTAGGTATATGGGCTAAAGGTGGGGTGAAACTTGGTCATGATGGAAGTTGGTCTCGTTTTCGAGTGAATGCATCATCGTGTTCTAAGTGTCAGAAGATGATTATAGACTACTCATCTCTATAGAATTAAAAAGCTCTGATCATTTCAGAGCTTTATTGTTTTTATTGTATCTTTCTGTCACTAAGAATGGGTTACTTATCGCCTTCAATGAGTGTTTTAGCACTTGCTAGTAATCCAGCCATATCTTGAATGTTTGAAGGAATGATAATCTTAGTTGCTTGTCCATTAGCTACTCTTTCAAAGGTCTCAAATCCACGAAGTGTGATGTAAGCTTGGTCTGGAGCAGCTTTCTTGAGGAGTTCAACCCCTTTAGCTTGAGCTTCGTATACTCTCTCAATGGCTTCAGCTTCCCCTTCAGCTTCACGAATCAAGGATTGCTTCTTCGCTTCAGCACGAAGGATAGCAGATTCTTTCTCCCCTTCAGCAATAAGGATAGCAGAGCGTTTTTCCCCTTCAGCAATTAAGATGGAAGAACGTCGTTCACGCTCAGCTCTCATTTGTTTTTCCATGGCATCTTGAATATCACGTGGAGGTTGAATGTTCTTCACTTCCACACGGTTAACTTTGATACCCCAAGCATCGGTGGCTTCATCAAGAATGCTTCTCATTTTAGAGTTAATGATTTCACGTGAAGTTAAGGATTCATCAAGTTCAAGTTCCCCGATGATATTACGTAAGGTTGTAGCAGTTAAGTTTTCAATCGCTCCAATAGGATTAATGACCCCATAAACATACAGTTTAGGATCTAGAATTGAGAAGTAAACCACTGTATCAATCATCATGGTCACGTTATCTTTCGTGATAACAGGTTGTGGAGCAAAATCTTTCACATACTCTTTTAGAGTTACACGTGCAGCTACACGATCAAGAATTGGAATGATGAAATGCAAACCTTGGTAAAGTGTACGATCATAAGCTCCTAAACGTTCAACAACAAGCGAGAATGATTGAGGTACAACACGGACGGTGTAAGATAAAATGATAATAGCAACAATCAAAAAAGCGACTAATAAGATTAAAAATGGTAAAGCTTCAGGCATACGTATTTCCTTTCTTAGCTTACTGCTTTAACAATAAGCTTCGCTCCTTCTAAAGCAACAACTTCAACTAAAACTCCTTGTTCAATAGGCTCTTTATCAATGGATTGAACACTCCATACTGAACCAAACACTTTGACTTGTCCCCAACTGGTTGATGTGATAGGGGTGAGTAAAGTAGCTCTTGCGCCAATCACACGATCTTGATTTGTAGGGACAATATTACCTCTAAAGTACTCTGAAGCAAGAGGTCTAATCGCAAGCAGTGATGCTACAGAGACCACTAGAAACATAATGAACTGTAAAGCAATATTTCCGCCTAACCAAAGTACAATAAGAGCAACTAAAGATCCTAAAGAAAACCAAATTGAAACTAATGTTCCAGCTGTTTCTACCTCAATAAGAAGGGTAGCAATTAATAGTATCATCCAAATCCAAAGTTCCATAATGCGTCACCTCCTTAAGGGTGTATTTGTGTGAGATCAATAATGAGCATTTGATTCTTTGAATCATAGTTGGCCAAGAAACGTTGACCACTTAGTGGTTGCTTAATCAAAGTGCTAATATCATCACACACCAACTTATTACTAATTCTACCATATCCCTTGCCAATTGACACCTTGTGAAGTTGTTCAAGAGGAACAAGTTTTAAATCCACTTCTCTCTTACTCACAGGCTTTATCGCAACTTTAAGCGCATCCTTATTAAAGCCGATTGTGACGTAGCGAACCTCACTGAAGTATGAAGCTGCCGAGGCATTAAGCGTAATATTGGTGGGGTAAACTCTTACAATTAAAGCATGAGCATTCCCGGTAACCCATTCAAACATAGCATTAACCTCCTTGTCATCATTATATTATTTTTCTTACAATACTTCAATATCTTTATTATGGTAAAGATGATAAAGTGAATGAAATTAGGTATAATAAGACCATGAATGAGATATTTACCTTTAAAAACCAAGACATCCACTATCGTTATCATCAAAAGTCAGACACCACACTGGTGTTTTTGCACGGTTGGGGTCAATCCATGGTCATGATGGAACCGATAGAAATGTCATTCCAAACACATTTTTCGACGCTTAACTTGGATTTTCCTGGATTTGGATTAAGTGCTCCACTCAATGATGTTTGGAGTATTGATGATTATGCAGATGGGATTGAAGCACTGCTTAACCATTTAAATGTTCAAAACCCCGTGTTTGTGGCACACTCCTTTGGA
>CAYSNT010000077.1:0-5968 GCA_964432505.1 uncultured Erysipelothrix sp. | reverse complement strand
AGCATAATCACACGAAAAAAAAGGCGTAAATTCGCCTTTTTACACGCTAAACTTTTATAACAATGGAATCGTTTTTGCACTGATGTTTGTATTAATTGACCAATCAATGATAGGAAGGCGAAGGGGAAATTGAATTGTGACTTCAATTCGATGATGTTCATCCGCTTGATATGACACAATGCATTGTTGACATGAACTGATTTGAGTCAACGTTTTCAATTGATTGGGTTCAAAAGATTCCATGACTTCAATATGGGCTATGATTCGTTCTTGAAGCATCCTTGCATCTTGATATTGAACCATAATCTTAATCAATCCCATCCCTAGCACTAAGAACATCATGACAAATATCATAATGAATGAGAATTCAAATGAACCTTTCATTAATTACCCACTTCCGTCATACTTTGCCACTGTGAATTTAAATTATCTTTAAGTGTCACTTTAAAATCTTCTGAGAATGCAATCATACCTACCGCAATGACTGTAACCACAAGCACTAAGCCATATTCTTCAAAAAAAGCTTTCATTTTACCTCCTTTCTAACAATGTCATAAACGTTTGTCCCAACATCACAATGAATACACCACACACCCCCATTAAGGGAAGCATGCCCCACCATCCAATCATTGATAGAGATGTGGATTGGATGGACGAACGTTGATCTCTCAACCATTTTGTTGTTGCTAAGATAAGGCGAGATAACTGCCGTGTTGAATCATCTGAACCTATCGCATTGTAACGGTAGAGCAGTTTCATTGCTCGTAACACTTCAATGCTTTGATAGTCTTGTAAGAAAGAGGTATACAATGACAAATCATGAGGTGTTTGTTCTAATTCAATCACTAAGTCTTTTAACGCCACCTTAAACAAACTTGGAGCATGCGATGAAGAAAGTTTCAAACTTTGGACTACGGTGTTGTGCTGAAGCAAGATTTGCAGTTGTCTCAACCAGATTGGAAACTCTATTTTAAGTTGATTCAATCTTTTGTGATGTAATTGATGCAATTGAATGGTTGGCCACTTAATCATCCAAAGGCTCAATCCAACCCAACCTATACTTTGCATTAAACCAAGATCTAAAGCATATGAGAGTAACGCAAGTCCTAACACAAGCAATCCACGTGTTAACCGCTTGGATGAGAATGCATCACAACTTCCTCGCTCTAATATATGCAATAGATGTTTGGTTTCCTTCTCAAGAAATAATTTCTCCAATGTTTTTTTATTGATCCAAAGAAAGATGTATAAACCAATGCCGATCCATAATGCCATCATTCTTTCCATAATAATTCACTCTTTAATATCCAGGAGCAATTAAGCAGTTCAAATGCTTTAATGCTTGTAAACAACACTACAGTTAAGAAAACAAACGTAGCAAACTGATACACTTGATTGCTTGCAAGATCTATAAAACTACCTAACATATGTTGATTAAACAATGAGATTAATAAAGACAAACTACATAAGATAAGAATCTTATTTTTTATACTGTGCATGTTTTTGATGTAAAGCGTTGAATCTTCAATCCAATCATCAATATCGTTCTCTAGCATATCTAGAATTTCATGATTCTGCTCAAAACCGTGCTGCTCTACATGCTGAATCCAGGACATGATGTTAATCACAATAAAATGTGGACACCATTGAGTCATAAAGTGCAAAGGATGAACAGTCGCATCTTTTTCAAGCGTTTCTATTGCTGTGTGGATGATTTGACTGTTTGATTCATCCACAACATGACTCACTTCTTTCAATGCATGATAAGCTTGTTGATGAATCTTGAAGTGAGCTAAAAAATGCTGAAGAAAAGTTGTCACTTGATTAAACTCATGAGCATGATAATTGGCTTGTGCTTGATAATACAAAAGCAGTGGTAATGTAACCAAACACATCAGAAACAAAATCCAAATATAGTCAAATGACAGTTTAAACAACACTCCTACTATTATCATCGTGATAATCAAAAACAACATTTTTATCCAAGATTCTTTTCGATGAAAGAATCCCACTGCAGGACCATAAATCGAAGTGATAGGAGTTGATTTCTTAAAAAACATTTTGATTGAAAGACGTTGATTAATGAAGACTAAGAACACAAATCCAATCACGATTGCTACCCCATTCATACATCATTTCCTTCCTTCAGTCGTTGATCATCATAAGCATAAATCGTCGTTGTGATCGGTTGGTGATGCTCATTCAGTGAAAAAGTAACCACTTCTTGAATCCTTCGATGAATGCCTTTGGATGTAATGGTAGATTCAATATGTACTCCAATGTCCACTGCATCATGAATAAGCGATTTCATTTGATCATAAGATAAGTCATGACCAGGAATCATGTGAATAAGCCTTTGAGGAATTTGATGTGCATTTGATGCATGCAGGGTTGATAAGCAATGTGTCCCTGTGCTCATGCTTTGAAGTAAGTAATACACTTCTTTCGATCTCACTTCTGACACAAGAATCCAATCTGGACGTTGCCTTAAAGATGCCTTGATTGCCATTTCATAGGTAAATGCATCATTCACTCTCATGCTAACACAATCCAAATGGGGATACAGTGACTTTACATGCATCTCTAGTGTGTCTTCTATGGTAATGATGCGTTCAACAGGATGAATAGATGAAGTCAAATATTTGATGAGTTCTGTTTTGCCTGCCCCAGGTAAACCAGACACAAGAATATTCTTTCTTTCTTTGACAGCTTGATTGAGGTATTCAATCACTTGGTTTGGAGCATAGTGTTCTTTAATCATTTGCTTTTGTGATAATCGCGCAATCATCGGTGTTTTCCTTATCGATATGGATAAATATGAAGTGATTGATTCATGAATCATCGACCATCTCATTCCATCAAACTGAGCTTCAACACATGGTGTTTTTGGATTGAACGTTTGATTCACGTGATTAGCAAATCGATACGCAAGTTGTTGCATTTGAGAATGAAAGGTAAACGATTTAACGTGATATCTCCCTTTTTTCAGATGATCACACCATAAATCATGACCATTATAATTAATGTCTGTAATCTGTGGATCATTAATATAAGGCGTAAGAACAGTATAGTCAAAAATCATTGTTTTTCTCCAATCATTATTTTAGAATACTCAAACTCCATGGTAGTTCCTATTGGATTTAGTCGAAGTTTCAACTCAATCTCAAGCAAAAATGGATCTAAATTGAATCGTTTAATAACAGCTGCCTTTGATAGTGCATCTGGCCAAGTTTGAATTAAGAAAAGATTTAAATCTTGTTGAAGTGAGTGTGTTGTACAACCTTGATGAATACACTGTAAACTTAATGTTCGATGAATTTGTTTAGAGTGATAAAGAAAACGATCTCCTTGAATCTGAAAATGAATGAACCATACCATTGATAAAACGATAGTCACAAAGAAAACAAACAAACCAAAGATGAGACTTATACTTTTCATAGGTACCTCTAATACACAATACGAAAAAAAACAGTGAATTCCTTCACTGTTTATAGCACTGTTATTAATAAATACAATCCATAAGTAACCAACATGAGCAGTCCTTGCCACTTATAGAATCGTTTAAATAGAAGAGGTGGAATCATGGCAATCAACATAAATAAGACTGAGAACGGAATATCTTGTCTAACCGTCTGCATTCTCATCACCAGTCCCCCATTCGAAACAAGGGTAGATGCTGGAATGACCAGTAGAATATTCATGATATTCGCCCCAACAATATTTCCTAATGAAAGGTTTGAATTCTTCTTAATTAATGCTGTAATGGTTGTCACTAACTCAGGCAGTGATGTCCCTACCGCAACAATGGTTAAACCAATGATAGCTTCAGAGACGTTCAATGCTCTAGCAATCGCAACTCCATTATCAACAAGTAATCTTGCTCCAATCACAACACTTACTGCACCTAAGATAAACAGAAGGATGTATTTCTTATCAAAGGAAACTTCCTCAATATCCTCTTGCTTTTGACTCGTCGTAATGTTTAAAACAAAGAATCCAATCAGAAGGACCCATAGAATGATACTTTGTAGCTTACTTAGTTCTCCATCTAAACTCAAGAAGATCAAGACAAGGGCTGCACCTACCATGTATAAACCCTTGATGATGTAATCTTTGCTTGTTGTTTTTGGCGGAGCCACATATAAAGAGATTCCCATGATTAAACCAATGTTCGCTATGATTGATCCGATTGCGTTTCCTAAAGCCAAGTCAGTTGAGCCTTGTGCTGTGGCTAAGACAGAAACAAGCACTTCAGGGACGGTGGTCGCAAGAGAAACAATGGTTGCTCCAATAATGAAAGGTGGAATCTTTGTGATTTTAGCCATCCAAATGGCCGAGTCTACAAACCAATCACCACCTTTAATGATAAATCCAAGACCTAAAACTAATAATAGAACGTTGATAAGCATAGTTATTCCTCACACTTAGTCTATTATACACATTTTGAAAAGAATGAAAAGAAAAAGAAAATGGGAGTCCCATTTTCTTTATGGCTTGATCACTAATGTTTTACCATCTGGGCCAGGATTTTCATTTAAGTACGTTGAAATATCTTTTCTTTGATCCGCATTGGAAGGTTTACATTGAGAGACAGCAGTTACTTCACCATTGAGTAATCCTTCAGCCATACCTTGACATCCAGGATAACCACATGCTCCACAGTTGTAGCCTGGTAACATGTTGAGCACTTTTTCAAATCGCTCATCTGGTTTTACATAAAACACCTCATCTGCAATGCCAAGACCTAATCCAAGAAATGCACCAAGTACTAACATGAGAATAATAGCTTCAATCATGATTTAACCTCCACGATAAGTTCTTTGTTGGATGGATGCAAACCACATGATGAAATTGAACATGATCCACATGACACATCCACATCGTCACACCCTTCAGGTTTTGGAGTCTTCAAGTTAAGGTAGTACGCTGAAGCATACACGCCTCCAAGAAAACCTAAGAAAAGCAATGGAGCAATAAATTGCATATTACACCAATCCTGCTAATCCAGAGAAAGCAAGCGCCATAATTGCTGCAACAATCATTGCGACAGGATTACCTTTTAATGGCTTAGGTACATCAGCAATATCTAATCGCTCACGAATTGCAGAGAAGATAATCAATACAAGGGTGAACCCAATTGGAACTGCCAAGGAATAAACCACTGATTCTACAAAGCTAAATCCTTGTTTAATGTTTTCTAAAGCAACAAATAAGACAGCACAGTTGGTTGTGATGAGAGGTAAGTAGATCCCTAAAGCCTTATACAAGGATGGAGAGTACTTCTTAATGATCATCTCAACAAGTTGCACAAAGGATGCAATGATAAGAATAAAGGTAATTAAATCCATGTATTGAAGATTAAGTGGTTCAAGGACATACTCAAACAATCCCCAAGTGATGAGTGAAGAGAAGAAGATAACAAAGGTTACCGCTCCACCCATACCTAAAGCTGAACTTGTCTTTCGAGAAACGCCCATGAAAGGACACATACCTAAGAACTTATTGAGGATGATGTTATTAATAAAGATAGCGGAGATAAAAAGTGAAAATAGTTCCATGTTTATGCTCCTTTCTTAGCAGGTTTTTCTCCTGCTTGTTTATAGACTTCAAGTAATGCTGCCAATACCGCAAAGGTAATGAACGCCCCTGCAGGTTGTGCAAACAATGGAATAGTAAACTGAGTTGGAATGATGGTGATATCAAAAATCACCGCTTGGTTGAATGGATTAATCAAACTTAATGCACCTGTCGCAAAGAGTTGGCGAATTGCAGCAAGCATGAAAATACCAGCAGTATAACCAAGTCCCATACCAATACCATCAATCGCTGAAGCACCAACACTATTTTTTGATGCAAACGCTTCGGCACGACCTAAGATAATGCAGTTAACGACAATAAGAGGAATAAACACTCCTAGTGCTGTATACAATTCAGGTGTATAAGCTTGCATTAGCATTTCAACAATCTT
>CAYSNT010000076.1:0-6011 GCA_964432505.1 uncultured Erysipelothrix sp. | reverse complement strand
GATTCTAATCAACATAAACAAGAAATTATTAAACAAATGAATGATACGATTATCCATCGTGGACCAGATGGTGAAGGATTTTATGTGGATGAACATATCGCCATGGGATTTCGTCGCTTATCCATCATTGACTTAGACCATGGGCATCAACCCATTTTTAATGAGGATAATTCACTGGTCTTAAATTTCAATGGCGAGATATACAACTACCAAGAACTCAGAGAAGTGTTGCTTCAAAAAGGGCATTCGTTTAAAACCCATTCTGACTCAGAAGTAATCCTTCATGGGTATGAAGAATATGGGGAAGGGATAGTTGAACATTTAAGAGGAATGTTCGCTTTTGTGATTTATCACAAAGACACTCAACGCTTGTTTGCGGCACGTGATCACTTTGGCATTAAACCATTTTATTACACGCTTCAAGATCATCTCTTTATCTATGGCTCTGAGATCAAATCCTTTTTGAAACACCCTTCATTTAAAAAGGAACTCAATAAAGATGCGTTACAACCGTATTTAAGTTTTCAATCTTCGGTTTTAGAAGAAACCTTTTTTAAAGGTGTTTTCCCATTACTTCCAGGTCATACGCTCACCTATCATCAAGGAAACCTTACCCTTCGTCCATACTCGACATTAACGTTTGATTCTAAAGATCCTATTCGTCCAATCACCATTAATCAAGTGATGCAAGAAAGTGTCATAGCACACAAGATTGCAGATGTGGAAGTAGGAAGTTTCTTATCTTCGGGCGTTGATTCCAGTTACATCGCTTCGATTGCTAATGTGGATAAGACATTCACGGTTGGATTTGAAAGAGATGGATTCAATGAGTGTGATGAAGCTAAAGAGTTGGCAGACTTATTGAACACACATCACTTTTCTAAGGTCATCTCACCTAAAGAATTCTTTAGTGTTTTATCTCAAGTTCAATACCATACGGATGAACCACATGCGAACCTCTCGGCAGTACCTCTCTATTTCTTGTCTTCAATGGCATCAAAACAAGTCAAAGTGGTCCTTTCAGGTGAAGGTGCCGATGAGCTATTTGGAGGTTATGAAAGTTATCTTACTTCGAAAAAACGTATCTTAGCTAAACGCTTTCCATCATCTCTGCGTCATGGCATTGCGAAAATCATTAAGCAAGCTCCTCATCACAAATTTAAAGGATGGGCAGAAGCTTTTAGTCCTTTAGAGGAATCCTTTATTGGTCAAGCGTTCATTATGGATGAAGAAGAATCAAGCAAGCTCCTTCAACCTCATTATCATTCTAATCAATCCATTCAATCCATTGTACAGCCATGGTATAAGCAAAGTATGCATCAAGATGAAGCGATCAGAAAAATGCATCTAGACATGAACTTATGGCTCAACAGGGATATCTTAACTAAAGCTGATAAAATGACCATGGCTCATTCGTTGGAACTGCGAGTTCCTTTCTTGGACAAAGAAGTATGGAAGCTCGCACGAACGATCCCTGTTGAACAAAGCATTGATGCTAAAGTCACCAAAAAATTATTCAGAGAAGCAGCGTTGGAGAAGATTCCTCAAGCGTGGGCTCAACGCAAAAAACTAGGGTTTTTAGTTCCATTTCGCTATTGGATCTTAGAGGACAATGCCATGAAGTGGATACATGAACAATTTACACTACCATTTGTGTCGGAGTTCTTTCACCAAGAAGCGTTATTAAAACTCTTAAACGACCACAAAGAAAATGGCAGTGAAGGAAGAAAGATTTATACTATACTTTGTTTTATTCTTTGGTATGATCAATATTTTGCTCATTAAGGTTACTTTATTAAGATAAGCGCATTGCTTATCTTTTCGTTTGAAACCTTTCTTTTTTTGATAGAATAGAGACATGAACATGAAACAAACTCTACGATTCTTTATCGCTCTTTGGGCATCAAAATCAATCATTCTTTTAATGCGTTTACTCAAGCGCAACGCAACACACTTTCCAGGTGATGTCGCTTTAAAGATTGATCCAAACTTTCTAAGTCATGTATCACGCCCATCACATGTCATCATGATCACTGGAACCAATGGTAAAACCAGTGTCACTAACATGATTCTGGATGTTTTTGCGCAAGATAAGATCGCTGTTATCCATAATGCTTTAGGAAGCAATATCCTTCAAGGTATCACCTCTAGCATGATAGAAGGGACCACCCTCACGAATAAAAGTAAACATGAATGGGCAATCTTGGAAGTGGATGAGCGAAGTTCACGTTTAATGATGCCATATTTAAAACCAGACTATGTGATTGTGAATAACCTGTTTAGGGATTCCTATCGTCGTAATGCCCATGTGGAATTCATCATTGGAATACTTCAAAACTCAATTCCGGAAACAGCCCATGTGATTGTGAATGGGGATGATATGTTTGCGACACAAGTGATTCAACAGCGCAAACACACCATTTTTTCGCTTCAACCCATTTCTGATGAAGTCACACGACAAGACTCTCGCATCCATGATGGACAGCTGTGTCCTCAATGCTTCCATCCAATGACCTTTACTTTTGTGAGGTACCACCATTTATCTCATTACTATTGTCCACAATGTGGTAACACCAACAGAAACAGTGATGTGGTGGCCATGTTAAGTTCCATTAAGAGTAAACAACTTCATCTTAATGTTCACAACCAAACCTATGTTGTGGACCGTGAAGTACCATCAGTGAATGATGCATACAATACAGCTGCTGTCTTTGCCTTATTTAATGCTTTAGGCAATGATTTGGTTCTTCGATCAAAACAACTTTCTTCAATTAAAGTGGTTTCCTCACGATTCAGTGAAATGATGGTTAAGAATAAACGCATTGTTGGATTATTGGCGAAGGATCAAAATCCTGTAGCTAACTCAAGATTATGTGACTTCTTATCAACCCAACCGCAATGGGGACGTTTGGGGCTTTGTTTCATGAATGAAGTGCATGCTCATGAAGATCATCCTCATGAAGTGGAAAACATGGCCTATTTGTATGATACTGATTTTGAATATTTGAAGGAGAGTCATATCACACAGTTCATGCTAGGTGGACATCGTCGTTATGAGTTTAGAGCACGATTAATCATGGCAGGATGTGATCCTCAAGCAATGGTGATGGTTGAAAAAGAGGATGATGAAATAGATAAGATTGATTTAAGCCAAGTGGATACGATTGTGTTAATGTACTCAACCAAGAACATTTTTGAAGGCATTGCATTAAGAGAGAAACTCATCAAACGTATTCAAAAGGAGGTTCTATGATTATTGAATGGTTAAATCCAGAAGGAACGATGTTGTTTGGAGATCGTGGCAACCTGGATGTATTAAAAGCAACTTTTCCAGAAGCAACCTTCATCATGACCCCTTTGTATTCCATTCCACACTTCACTCAACATACCGTTGATTTAGTGTGTGTGGGATCAATGACTGAGCGTATGCAAGAACAAATGATTTTATGGTTAACACCATATAAAGAAGCTTTAACGCAACGTATCCAACACGATCAAGGCATGCTTTGGTTTGGTAACAGTTGTGAGATTTTAGGCCATAAGATCATTCGTTCCAATCAAGAAACATTAGGGCTTAATCTGTATTCATTTTTGGTTAATCAAGAAAGCATTAAACGCTACAATGCACTGGTTGGCATTGAAACCAAATATGGTTTAATTCTAGGTCATAAAAGCACCTTCTCCTTACTCACTCAAACAGAAGAAACACCAAGTTTTGGTAAAGTTGTGCAAGGATTTGGGCATCATCTAACTGATCCAATGGAAGGGATTCATGATCATCACTTGATTGCATGCTCACTGCTTGGACCCTTGTTAGCCCTTAATCCACATTTCACACAACATTACTTAAGTGAAGTGTTAAAGAAAGAGGTTAAACTGGCGTTTGAAGAGGATTTAACGCTTGCTTATAATGCAAAGAGAAGCGATTTTGAGACAATCAAACATTACATCTATGATAAGTAAAAAGTTCGCGCTTGGCGAACTTTTATTGTGCTTGAATCATGATGTGATCAACCATATCCATCATGGGATCAATGAGGGGAATAGGTGTTTGCTTTTGATGAAGTGCTAGTCCTACTTCAGTGCATCCCGCAAGAATAATGGTGGCTCCTTGGACCACAAGTTCATCAATGGCCTTCATAAGGTACAATGCCCCAGATTCAAGATGATTGGATTTAATTCCTTCATAAGGATCATAAATGCCTTTCATCACTAAGTTGGTTTGAATATCATCATTAGGAACAATGAAATCAATATGAGGAAGTGACTTTTGAAACAGCTGTGTTTTAAGTGTTCCACTTGTGGCAAGTAGTCCTACTTTATGTCCATCCAATTGTTTGGAAGAGGAGAGGTGTTCAAAGACATTAAGCAACTTAAAATTTGCATCATTCTTAAACTCATCAAAGAATGCATGAGATGTAAAACAAGTAATAAAACCAATTTCAACATGGGCATTGGAAAGCATTCTTAAGCTTTCTTTAATCGCAGGGACTGGGCTTTCGCCTTGATTTAATAAGGCTAAGGTACGATCAGGAATGCTTGAATTAGAATCTAACACCACATGAAACTGTTCCTGATCTTTACTGACAGGATGTTTTAAAATGAGTTGTTGAGCATAGAATAGGCTTGCGAGAGGTCCCATGCCACCAATGATGCCAATACGCTTCATCGTTTTATCCTCCTTAGTACAGATTTAACCATTTTCTTTATAAGTAAGCGAAGAAATCTAAAGAAAGGTCTAAGATCATTCCAAGCAAAGATGGATTCTACTTTCTTTAGATTAAAGGTACTCATGACGTCTTTAAACGTTAATTGTTTGGTTTTTATGTAGTTTAAGATGGCTAACCCATCTTCATACATATACCAGAACACATAAGGTTGGGTTTCAGTCACAAAAGTTGATTCCAATGGGAATCCGACTGCTTCACTGTAGGCAAGATAAGGAAAGTTAATGCCCACTTTTCTTAATAGTTCATTGAGATTGGTTGTTCTTACATTCACTTCAATCATGTAGAACTCACCTGTTTTTTCATGTTTCTTAAACTCGATTTCTGCAAATCCACTCCACCCTATTTGGCTAAGGAAAGGAGCTCCAATGTCATGCAACGCTTTAACATAATGATGTTTGGTGTAAACAGAGGCTCCAAAGTTAATTGGGTATTGGCGTAATTTTTGACAGGAAGTTGCTGCAATCACTTCACCTTGTGCATTCACGTAGGCATCATAGGTATACATGTGATCATCAAATCCAGGAATCATCTGTTGAATGATTACATCAACTTCTTTCTCTTTCGCTAAGTTTAGGTAATGCTTGAGTTCATCATCATTGTTGATGACAAACAATTTAACTCTAAAGTTTTTAACAAACTCACTTGAAATGGCTCCTTTCATCACAAAAGGATAACCCACTTCATTGATCTTTGTGGATAATTCAGGATCATCTTGGTGGAAAGTAACAGGAATCTTCAAACCATATTTAAGAGCTAACGCATCAACACTGCTTTTATCAAGAACTTGTGTTGCAAGTCCTGGAGTACGATAGGTAAGCAAAAAGACTTGCGATAATCGACTGTAATGGCGATCAATGAGTTCAACATAAGGATCAGCGCATGGGAAAAGAACGGGTCTTAACATTTGCTTAGAGGCATAACTCACCAAATCATCAATGAATCCTTCTTCATCCAATTTATAGTCTCGAACATACACCCACTCATCACAGCCTTTGGAAACATGGGCATAACATGAGGTGATATCGTAGTCAGCAGCGACCGTAGGAACACCAAAAGCTTTAAGTGAGCGAAAGACAGACAACGCGATATAATAATTAGAACCTAGTACAACGGCTTTATGCATAATGTCACCTCGCAAAGCATTATATCATATCACTAAAAGAGTGACATCATTCCTTTGATTTAATGCCTTCTCTTCTTTACTTTTAACTCCTTTTCTGTTATTCTCTCGTCTTTGACACTTAAAGAATAAAAAGAGTCAGAAATCCGCTAAAATAGAGG
>CAYSNT010000075.1:1871-6204 GCA_964432505.1 uncultured Erysipelothrix sp. | reverse complement strand
TGTTTTAAACCATTCAAACACTTACCTTGATAAGTAGGAGAAGACACATTGACAACCATTTGATTTTCATTCACCATAGTGATACAATGTTAGGGCAATTAAAGGAGAACGTTATGCTCATTCTCGACGTCATATTAATGCTAGTTTCAGGATTACTCATTATCCTGGCCTTACTTCAAAGTGGAAAATCCGAAGGAATCTCCAGTGCCTTTACGGGTAGTGGTGGATTGAATTTATTTGCGAACGCAAAAGAAAGAGGACCTGAAAAAGTGATCGCAAACATCACGCTTGTCCTTGGACTTGTTTTCTTTGCGCTAGTCATTTTAATTCGTGTGATTTAAGGCCTAAGGCCTTTTTTCTTTAAGGAGACTCATGATCGACTTTCAAACTATCTTAGACAACATCACTCATCCTAATGCTGCGAAGAAAACCATTCTTGAATGGGCGCAGGATTTTAACGTACCTGAAAAAGAAATGAACACTTTTATTCAAGAGCGTGTTAAAGCAGGAGAACTTGTGATCAGTAAAAAAGGCAAGGTCATGGATCCGCACGAATTTGGTTTATTTAAAGGACCTATTTTCATTAATTCAAAAGGACATGGTTATGTGAATGTGGAAGGATTGGAAGATGATATCTTTATTTCTGCCAGCTACATCAAAGATGCCATGCATAAAGATATTGTTCAGGTTCAAGTGGCTCAAGATCATGGGGAGAAGTTTGCCCAAGTGGTTCAAATCATTGAGCGTGCTACCACCACCATGGTTGGAACCATCACACTCACTAAACGTGGATGGGAGTTTTTTCCAGTTGATGTGAAACTGCAACGTCGTTATCCAATCAGTGTTTCTAAGCAAATTAAAGTTAAATCGTTAGACATGGTCATCGCAAAGATTACCTCCTACAAGCCATTGAAGTTTGCGTTGAGTGATGTCTTAGGTTCCTCTAAAACCATTGGCATGGACATCATGGCACTGTTAATCGAACATAAGGTTCCGATTGATTTCTCATCTGCAACCTTAGAAGAAATGAAATCCATCAATGAAACCATTGTTTTAGAACCAGGTCGAGTTGATTATCGTGATGAGTATGTCGTCACGATTGATGGAGAAGATGCGAAAGATTTGGATGATGCGATAAGCTTGAAAGAAGAAGGCCACAACATCCGTCTTTTTGTCCACATCGCTGATGTCTCCTATTATGTTGAGGAAAACTCAGCTGTGGATAAAGATGCCTTTAAGCGAGGCACATCGGTGTATGCAGCGAATACAGTGACCCCGATGCTTCCTGAAGTGTTATCCAATGGAGTATGTTCACTTCATCCAAAGGTTGATCGCTATACCTTAACGGCTTCCATGTTGATTACCCCTAAAGGCACCATAGAAGACATTCAACTTCATCCATCACTCATTCATTCCAAACGTCGTTTATCGTATACGTATGTGAATGCATGTCTTGATGATGAAACCTTGCTTGAGGAAGAAGATGAATTGTATGTTCATTTCTTATCCTTAGCTTTACGATGCTCCGATGCCCTAAATCAGCGTAAACAACGTCAAGGTCAATTGGATTTCAATACCATCGAATCACAATTCATCATGAAAGAAGGTCAAGTCATTGATGTGGTGGCACGAAGCAGTGGTCGCTCACAACGATTGATTGAAGATTTCATGGTGGCAGCCAATGAAGCTGTCGCTTACACCTTAAAGACCATGCAACTGCCTGCGGTGTATCGTGTTCATGAAGATCCAGATCCTGAGAAGATTGCATCCATTGCGAAGTTGTGTGCCCTTCATGGGGTGACATTAAAAATTCAACCGACAGGAATTCATCAAACGGCCATTCAAAAAGCACTCAAAGCGTTTGAAGACAGTCCGATGTTTCCTGCCATCTCCACCCTCATGCTTCGTAGTATGAAAAAAGCCGTTTACAGTGATGAACCTTTAGGACACTTTGGGTTAGCACTTAAGGATTACACTCATTTCACATCTCCGATTCGACGCTATCCTGATTTAGTGGTGCATCGTATGTTGCGAAAGTATGTCTTTAATGCATCATTGAAGGAAAAAGAATATCAAGCTGATCTTAAACATATGCCAGTCGTGGCTTCACAAGCCTCACTCACTGAGCGTAGAGCGGTGGAAGCCGAACGTGCAGTCGAAGACATGAAGAAAGCAGAATTCATGATGAATCGTGTTCATGATATGTATGAAGGGATCATCAGTGGAATCACTTCTTTTGGATTCTTTGTGATGCTTCCTAACAGCATTGAAGGATTAGTTCACATGAGTACCATGCATGATGATTACTACATCTTTGATCAAATGAACATGCGACTTATTGGTGAGCGTAAGCGCAAAGTCTTTTCACTGGGTGACAGTGTTAAGATCAGTGTCACAGGAGCCAACAAAGATACACGCACCGTTGATTTCAAATATTTAAAACATGGAACACAAACCTATGAATAAAATCATTGCCAACAATAAACGTGCCTATCATGACTACTTCATTGAAGAGAAACTTGAAGCAGGCATTGAACTGACAGGAACAGAAATAAAATCTGTGCGCTTAGGTAAAGTGCAGTTTAAAGATGCATTCATTCAAATTAAAGAAGGACAAGCCATACTTAAGAACATGCATATTGCTCCCTATGAATTTGGTAATCGCTTTAATCATGAAGAAGAAAGAGATCGTCGTCTCTTACTTCATAAATCAGAAATTCGTAAATGGGAGAAGAAGGTTAAACTCAAAGGCTATACCATCGTTCCTTTACAAGTGTATTTGAATCAAGGGTTAGCCAAAGTAGAGATTGGATTAGCGGTTGGGAAAGCTTATCATGATAAACGTCAAGTGGAAAAAGAGCGTGATGATAAGCGCATGATGGCTAAAGCAATGAAATTGAAAGCACGATGAGTGCTTTTTTAAATAAAAAAACCTCCGTTGTAGTTCTAGTTAACTAGAGTGTCTACTTGGAGGGAAATAATCAATGACTATTTTAGTTGAAGGTAGCTACTTCCAACCGCCTCCGCCACCTCCACCGAAGCCACCGCCTGAGAATCCTCCACCACCAAATCCACCGCCACCTTTGCCTTTGGAAGGAGGTGGAACCATCATGGTTTGATTCATGGTGGTTAAGGTGCGATTCAATGATCGCATCATGACATAGGAGTTGGTGTAAGATGGTCCAATGTACCATGATGGAGCATCAATCGCAATGGATTCAAACTGCTTCGACCAGACATCAGATACATTGAGTACATAGGCAAAGGGTAAGATATGATAGAAGTAAGCAGGATTTTCTCTGACAAGCATTTCTAGACGTGCTTTCTCAGCGACCTCAATGAAATGTCTGAATCCTAGAATTTCACCTAACCAAGCACTGCCTTGAGGAGAGCGTTTATCCATTTTTGCATTTAACCATAAGCAAAGTATGAAGATGATGCTGTTCATGAGAATGACAAACAAGGCTCCTTCATGCATGGTAATAGCAATAAAGACAATGAAGGAATAAAGAATCGCAAAACCTGTGAATAGAAGAGAAGTGAAGAGTTTACGGCTTGTTTTAAAGCTTGGTGTTCTTCGTGCAACTGCGACATTGATGCCATGCAGTATAATGCCAATCACTAGAAACATACCACCAAAGATAAAAGCTTCAAATGAGAGAGTGGTTTGATACACACTGATCAGTAAGTTAAGTGCGATAGGAATAGAACACAACAAGACAAACAATCCTTGGTAGAAGACAGATTCTTTAGAATAGATTCTCATCTTAGGATGATGTTTGAAGTAAGCGGTAATGTTGCTTTGTGCTGCGGTGATGGAGTTGTAGAAATTGTGTTTAAGTTCAGTTGTGGTGACCGTATCACGATTTCTAAACAAATCATTAAACAGCATTAACTCAGCTTTAATTCCTTGATCAAGTTCTCTTAATTTGGTGAAACGAACGGTTTTCTTATCCATTTCTTCAATAGTCATGTACCCTTGGCTTGCCCAATAGATGATGAGAGATAAGACATCCTTGGTATCCACAAAACCATCAAACACATAACCTACCATGGCGGAGGATAATCCTTGTGGTGGATTCCATCCGACCACTTCAGTGACTGGATCATCTTTTCCGTGTTTTTGGAAAACGATGACCATAAAGATGAGGATAATGACACTTAAAAGTAAGGAAATATAAGTATAATCAATGCGTGGTGGAAAATCAAAGAAACCACGTGGTAAATCCATATCAATGGTAAATGCTTCGTAAGGATTAAGGTATTGATTGAATGTTCCACTGATGGAATTGGAAGTGATGGTCAGTTGAGGTATCACTGAAGTACTGTTGGA
>CAYSNT010000075.1:0-1771 GCA_964432505.1 uncultured Erysipelothrix sp. | reverse complement strand
GGAGATATCCACAGAAACAACCAAATCAAAGACATTAAGACGATTTTCTTCTTCATTTTGACTAGTTGACCTTCTTTTTCTGAGTCCAAGTGATGATTAAATCAAAGAGCACACTAATGATTGAACCGATTAAAATAATGTAGATGTACATGAGAGATCCAGTTAATGAGGCAAAAGCATTGGATCGTTGTGAGAAGTAAAATAAGTAAAGGCCACACGCATTCAGGAAAGTCACTAAGAAAAGAGCTAATCCTAAACGACGTTGGGTTTTGATGAGACCAAAAATGACTAAAGAAGCATATAGCGCGAATGGAACAAGTTCCAATATGGTGGTTAGTTCACGCTCATAGCCAAGTAAGACGAAGTTTCCCACAAGAAACACAACAACAGAGATAATCAATGCCCCCAAAGCGACCCATAGCGCATTCTTTCTATTAAATAGTTGGCTCATATAGCTCCTATTGAACAAAGAAAGGGCGTCCCCTTTCTTAGAATTGCACCTTCACGTTTTGACGTTGACTTGGATCTTCAACCTCAAAGAGTGGTTTGCGTGTAAATTTGAATATTCCCGCGATAATATTGTTTGGGAATGTTTCGATGGTGGTGTTGTATTGACGAGTGGTACCATTATAAAACTTACGAGACTGCGCAATGTCATCTTCGATGAGTTTTAACTGGCTTTGAAGATCAAGGAACTGTTGGTTTGCTTTTAAATCTGGATAAGCTTCAGATAAAGCAAATAGACGGGAGAGTACTCCACTGAATTCACCTTCAGCTTTCATCTTATCTTCAGGGGAAGAAGCATTCACAGCCATGTTACGGGCTTGAATGACTTTTTCTAATGTTTCTTGTTCATGTTTGGTATAGCCTTTGACGGTTTCAACTAAATTTGGGATTAAATCATAGCGCTTCATCATGAAAACATCCATGGTTGAGAATGCTTCTTCTACACGGTTTCGTAGTGATACAAAACTGTTGTATGAATTAGCAAAGAAAAGTCCAATGACAATGATGACACCTAAACCAATTAGGAACTCCATAGATAATACCTCTCTTTTTATGTATTATATCACTGTTTTTATGCAAGTATGTTAAAGAGGAGTGAAAGTTGCATCATTTGTGATATAATGTGCATGCAAACGGGGATGTCATGGTTTCGACAGGTCGTTGTTTGATTCAAAGGGCAGTGGTGTGGCTACCTAAAGGCCAACAAAAATATCTGGAAACAGACTTTCTTTCGCTGCTTAATTAGCTAAATACTGCTATCAGCGTGCACCTTATGGGTTGGTCTTTGGCTCATAAACGTGTATCACAAACAAAGAATAAGGTTCACAAGTTGACTCTACGCGTGTTCCCGACAATCCCATTGAGTCAATCATCTCTTGCTTGTCATGTCCTTAAGAGGTGATTAATAGCGATATGACTAAACTGTAGAACTTTGAATGTGAGACACTTCTTGGACAGGAGTTCGACTCTCCTCATCTCCACCAAAATGCAAACAACCGCTGAAAAGCGGTTTTTTTGACAGAAATATTCGATGTGTTAAGTAACGATTGATGCAACGATAAGATAACTATTAACGTGGTTTTTAAGGTAACTCTTACTGAATAGTTGACTGAACATATAAATGATAGTTATTCGACAAATCACTCCATCTAATTATTGCAAATCACTCCATTAAAATATTGCAAATCACTCCATCAAATGTTGCGTATTAAGTCTTAATGTTATATAATGTTTGTAAAGGGAGAGGTGTATGAACTGTCTCTTA
>CAYSNT010000074.1:0-6212 GCA_964432505.1 uncultured Erysipelothrix sp. | reverse complement strand
AATTTGACTTTAATCTTTGATGATGTTAGAATACTCATGCAAACAAATCGTAGAAAGTAGAACCCGATTCTCACCTGATTCCTTAAGGTTTAGGTAAAAGCTACATGAAACAACTATTTTTCATGTTCTAACGGGAATCTACGCCCGTTTTTGTTTTGTTCGGAGGTGAAATTATCACAAAAAAACCAATTATCAATGAAGATTTGGTCAATGAAGCCATTCGCTTTAAAGAAGTACTAGTCATTGGACCAAATGGAGAACAACTTGGAGTCATGTTTCGACGTGAAGCACTTGCTAAGGCTGAAGAATTAGAACTTGACTTGTTCTGTGTTGCTCCTAACGCCCAACCGCCTGTCTGTAAGATTCTAGACTACGGTAAACATCGTTTTGAATCACAGAAGAAGGCGAGAGAAGCCAAAAAAAATCAACATGTGACTGAAGTCAAACCACTTCGTTTATCACCAGTCATTGATACTCATGACTTTGAGACTAAACTCAAACATGCTCGTAAATGGTTATCAGAAGGCATGAAAGTAAAAGTTGATATGCGCTTTCGTGGTCGTTTGATTACTCGTTTAGATGTAGGTAAAAAAGTTATGAATGAATTTATGGGAGCTGTCTCAGACATTGCGAATGTTGAGAAGTATCCAACCCTAGAAGGAAACATGATGCATTGCATCATTGCTCCTAAGAAGAAATAGAAGGACGGACATCACTATGCCAAAAATGAAGACTAAAAAAGCATTGGCCAAACGTGTTAAACGTACAGGAAGTGGACAACTTAAACGTTCCCATGCCTATGTATCACACTTTGCCGCAAATAAATCACAAAAACAAAAACGTAAACTCAGAAAAGGTACTTTAGTGTCTAAATCAGACTACAAACGTATCAAACTGATGTTACAAGACTAAGGAGGATCAAAACATGCCACGCGTAAAAGGTTCAGTTGCTACAAGAGCAAGACGTAAAAAAGTCTTAAAATTAGCCAAGGGGTATTTTGGTTCTAAACACACGTTATACCGTACAGCTCATGAACAAGTGATGAAGTCACTTTCATATGCATACAGAGATCGTAAGAATTTAAAACGTGAGATGAGAAAACTATGGATTGCACGTATTAATGCGGCAGCTCGTATGCATGACATTTCATATTCAAAACTCATGAATGGGTTAAAATTAGCTAACATTCAAGTTAACCGTAAGATGCTTTCAGAAATTGCAATTCATGATCCAAAAGGATTTGAAGGCATTGTTGATAAAGCAAAGAAAGCTTTAGCAAAGTAAAATGATGAAAGATCGTGTCAAAAAAACACTCAATGATTTACTAGTTGATATGTTCAACCATATTCTGGTGCTTGAAGAGCGTAATTTAGTGGCACGAGGTGTACCTTTGTCCATGAGTGAGGTTCACACTTTGGAAAACATTTCTAAGAGTGAAACTAAGACCATGAGTGATGTTGCTCGTCGTGCTCTCGTCACGCAAGGAACGTTAACGGTAGCGATTAATCGCTTAGTTAAAAAAGGATATTGTGCTCGCTATAAGGATGAAGAAGATAAACGTATTGTTCGCTTATCTTTAACACAACGTGCGCTTGATGTCTTAAAGATTCATGATGCTTTCCACGAAAACATGATCGACACATTCATACATGATTTAAAAGTGGATGAAGATACCAATTTAATCAACAGTTTAGAAAAGATTATGGAATATTTCAGACAAAACTATTAAAGACCTTAGGGTCTTTTTTTCTGTGTACATTCATTGAAAGAATGTTGCTTCTTTGATAAAGTGATACAAAGTGGAGGTCATGATGAAATATATATTTATTAAAAAAGGGGAGTCCGCTTTAACATATTTACTCTTGCATGGAACAGGTGGAACTGAGCGTGATCTTATTCCAATTCTTGATATGATTGATACAAATGCCAATGTGTTTGGTGTGCTTGGAGAAGTCAGTGAAAATGGAATGGCACGATATTTTAAACGTTTAGCTGAAGGTGTATTTGATGAAGAGGATTTAGATTATCGTACGGATCGACTCCATCATTTTGTTAAAGAAAAGTGTCTTGAATATTATATTGACCCTAAGAAGTTAGTTGTATTGGGGTATTCCAATGGTGCAAACATGGCACAAAGCTTACTGCTGCGTCATCCAAATTTCTACTATACTGTAGTGATGTTGCATCCGATGAATGTGAAAAGGCAAATGGATTTCAGTGATTTATCCCATACTCAAATTTTCATTGGGGCAGGTCAGTTTGATCCGATTTGTCCAATTGAAGAAACGGATGTATTGGAAACACGCTTACTAAAAGCCAACGCAAAAGTCGAACTCAGTGTCTTGAACACGGATCATCGCATCACGTATGAAGAAGTGATGAATGTAAAAAAATGGATTGAAAGCATTATGCCTCGTGCATGATGTTTTTTTTATTATATAATAGGACAGTGAGGTTAGTATGAAACATAAAGTCTTATTAGTCACATCTAATGATCATAAGTTAAAAGAGTTTCAAGCCATGATGGATGAATCCATGTTTGAATTAATATCATTGAAGGATGTAGGATATACTGAAGAAATCATTGAAGATCAATTGACTTACCATGATCAAGCAGTTAAAAAAGTAGCTGCATTGATTGAATTGCATCCAGAGTTGATTATTATTGCGGATGACAGTGGTATTGAAATTGAAGCATTTGAATACGGTCCCGGGATTTATTCAGCACGTTTTAAGCCTGAGATGACTCAACATGAGCGCAATCAATGGATTTGTGAGCAATGCTTTCAAACAAAGCAATCACACGCAGCTTTTGTGTGTGCTATTGCTTGTTACATCAAAGATCAACCTATATTTGTCACAGTGAATCGCTGTTTTGGATACATTGCGAATGAACCGTCTCATGATTTTGGTTTTGGATATGATCCTATTTTTGTTCCTGAAGGATATCAAGAAACGTTTCAAATGTTGCCTTCTTCCATAAAAAATCGCATTTCACATCGTGCATTGGCCATTCAAGCCCTAATGCATTATCTAAAAGGAGTTTTATGAAAAAGAGTCTTGTCGTCATCATGCACATTGCATTTATGGTTTCTTTGTTTCTTTTAAGCATTCGTGTGTTGGGGTTAGAACCTTATTTCTTTGAATGGTTTTATTCTCAGAACGATACAGCATCTCTACTTGGAATGTCTACACCTGATTTAATGCGTGCCACAAAGCAATTACTTGCCTACATGCTTGATCAAGCAGATAGTATTCAAAGTGTGGTCATAGTCAACAATCAAAGTACTAACATGTTTAATCAAAAAGAGATTGATCATATGGTAGATGTATTGGTCCTCATTCGTATGATGAGAATAACCATGTTTTTCTCTATTACAATCACAACCATACTCATCTTTACGCAAAGAACTTCTCACTCATTCATTAATTTACTCAAACAAACTTATGGCTTAGCTCTTGGAATACTTTCAGGATTTATTGGAGGATTAACTGTTTTTGCGATAATTGATTTCAGATCGTTTTGGATAGTGTTTCATCAAGTTCTTTTCTCAAATGACTTGTGGTTACTGGATCCTCGCACCGATCGATTAGTTAACATGGTACCTCTAAATTTCTTTATGACTTTAGTCTTCTCAATCATTGTGCTGGGTATCATCTTGAATATAGGATATGCATGGTTTATTCAGAAACTGAACGTTAAGGAGAAAACATAATGATACACATTGTATTGTTTGAACCTGAGATTGCTCAAAATGTTGGAAACATTCTACGCTCTTGTGCTGCTTTGAATGCTCAACTTCATGTGATTCATCCTTTAGGTTTTTTGTTGCACTCTAAGGAGTTTAAACGTGCCATGATGGATTATGATGAGTTAATGCAACTGATGGAACACAACAGTCTACAAGAGTGTCTAGAACATCTTCAAGGTGAAGTGTTCTACATCACTCGCTATGGAATGAAAACTCCCAACGAATTTGATTTTAAATCCATTAATAAGGATATTGTGATTGTGTTTGGAAAAGAAAGTACAGGCATACCTAAAGTTATTCTTAGCGAAAACATCGATCGTTGTATCCGTATTCCAATGCATCCAAAAGCCCGTTCCATGAATGTCTCAAATACGGTAGCTATTGTATTGTATGAAGTTCAAAGACAACTTGATTTTCAAGGCCTTTCCAGTGTGGAGGTGTTGAAAGGGAAAGATTGGTTACTTCAATGAAACTAAAACTCACCTCCGATCAGCTCTTTATTGTATATGTCTTTGGTGCTGGGATCATCATTCAATGGGGAATACAGCTCATTGCTCCTTTTTATGCCTTAACTCGCATTAGTGAACTCAATAATCTCGCGATTTTAAGTGATCCATCCCTTCAATCGTCGCATGAATTGTTTAGATTACTGGCCATTGGTGTGGATTATGGATTTACATTGAATGCTTTCGTGAGAATGATTCAACCATGGTTGAGATTTGAGACAGTCCTTATTTGGTTTGTATTGGGACTAATCATTAAACACCCTAGTGAGGTGTTCAAACTCTCTCAAAAGGTATTTGGATTTCTAGTATTCTGTTACTTTGCTATTCTAGGTATGATTCTTTCATCATTTTCATTTGCTTTCAGTGCATTCTCTCCACAACGAGTGGTGATGTTGATTAATCGAGCAGGATGGATTGGTATGCTTGGGGGTATCTTCTTGTCCATAATATCATTGGTGTGGTTAAGTCTCACATTTGGTAGTCTTGTTAGACAAAAGGGCATTGATTTAGTATAATACTTCTCAAGGTGAACTTATGATAACTGGATTAAATGACATTTTATCCCTAATTGTGTTAGGCATGATGATTGTTGGCATTTTTTTCACATTATTACGTTCACTGAGTTTATCAAAAATCCAATCTCATATGGATGAAGAAATCGAATACTATAAGGAGTAACCTATTTTGGACAGTACGCAGAGTACCATGCTTGTTGGTCTAGTTATTTTATTTGTTTTTTCTGCACTTTTTTCGGCTGCGGAGACCGCTTTCTCAAGTCTTAATCCAATCCGATTAAAACAATACATTAAAAACGAAGTAAAACATGCCCAGCAAGCGCTTGAATTAGTGAATGACTATACCCATGTCATCACAACCATTTTAATTGGCAATAACATCGCTAATATAGCGATGACCACATTTGCTACCTTGTTATTTTCTAGTTTGTTTAAGGGGAATCTAGCATTAAGTTTAAGTATGACCGCATTAACTATACTCATTTTATTGTTTGCGGAGATATTGCCTAAAGTACTTGCTAAACAACATCCTGAATCTTTTGCCATTTTTATCACCCCATTTATTCGTTTATTTCGACTTTTGTTTTCTCCTATCTCTTCACTCATGAGCTTAGTTGAAAAAGAAGTACTCAAACAAGGGGACGATAAAGTTACCGCAACCGAAGATGAACTGGTAGAAATTGTGCAAACCATTGAGATGGAAGGTGTTCTTGATCAAGAAGAACGTGAGTTGATTGAAAGTGCCATTAGTTTTGATGATAAAACAGTGCGTGAAATCATGAAAACACGTGATCAAGTGGTATTTCTTTATGATAATGCCACACCAGAGCAAATCATTAATGCCATTTCAACACATAAATATTCGCGTATTCCTGTTATTTCTTATGTTGGTTTATACGCCATTGGAATCATTCGTGAACGTGATGTCTTAGAGTGTTTATTGCATCATAAACCTATTTCGATGGAGAATTTACTTCGACCTGTGAGTTATATTTCTCAGCGTCAACGGCTTCAAAATGCCTTAGAGAAACTTCAAAAATCTCGCGAGCATATGGCCATTGTGGTTGAAACAATGAAGAATAAAAACTTTGTTGGGATTGTTACACTTGAAGATATCTTAGAAGAGATTGTTGGGGAGATTTACGATGAATACGATGATCTACCAAAGTTTGTCGTTGAAATTGGACATCACACCTTTGACATAGAAGGCATTGTTCCAGTTAAAAAGTTCTTTGATGATTATTTAGATGATGATGATATTATACCAACCCATGCAAAGACATTTGCTGATTGGGTTGATGAATTAGCTCAAGGCTCGAAGTTAAGAAAGAACAAAGAGTATAAACAAGAAAATTATGCTTTACGTGTGCTTCAGGTGAAGGAGGGTAAAGCGGCTAGAATAGAATTAAACGTGTATTCAAAAACAAGTCAAGATGAC